>JAJPYH010000139.1:32711-39464 GCA_021205045.1 Lachnospiraceae bacterium
ACCTTTGCCTGCGTGACCTGCAGTCTGGAAGCCGAAGAGACCTACTATGTATATGTCAGCGGCTCCAAGATCAGCCTCTATGGCATCGTTTACTCCTATGAGGTAGAGCAGGAAGTCCTGGAGGACATCGATCTGGTCGAGGGGACTCTGGCATTCCCGACGGCTGAGGGCGGCGGCATGTACGCGACCGGCGGACGCGGCGGCGACGTGTATGTGGTTACCAACTTAAATGACAGCGGCGAGGGCTCTCTGCGCTACGGCATTGAGAACGCGCCGGATGAAGGCAGAATCATTGTATTCAGCGTGGGCGGCACCATCAACCTGGAATCCACCCTGACCTTCAAGAACAAAAAGAATATCACCATCGCCGGTCAGACGGCACCCGGAGACGGCATTACCATTGCCGGATATGACACCAACATCAGCGACAGTGAGAATATCATCATCCGCTATGTGCGCTTCCGGGTCGGTACAGCAAATCTGCTCAACGGCGGCGACTCCATGGATGCTCTGTGGGGCAGAGATAATGACACCTTTATTATTGACCACTGCAGCTTCAGCTGGAATACGGACGAGACGCTTTCCACCTACAGAGGCTCCAACGGAACAGTACAGTGGTGCATTATTTCCGAGAGTCTTACCGTATCCGGCCATTCCAAGGGACGTCATGGTTACGGCGGCATCTGGGGCGGCGACAATACAGTGTTCCAGTACAACCTGCTTGCCAATCACACCTCCAGGAACCCGCGTATCGGCGGCGGCTCCATGGGAGATCCTACCTCTGACGGCAGCACGGCGACTCTGCAGCTGAGCAATAACGTGATTTATAACTATGGTTATTACCCCACCTACGGCGGTGGTTATACCTACACGAACTATATCAACAACTACTTAAGACCGGGCCAGGGCACCAGAGATTCTCTGCTTGATTCTCTGTTATACTTTGGCGAGAATACCAAGGTTGGCGGCGTTTATTATGACGGCAATGTGCTTGAGGGCAATGCGGAGATCACCGCTGACAATAGTCTGGGCTTTACACTTGACAGTACGGACGGCCTGACTGAGGTGTCCGATACTGCTTATGAAGCGGAAGCCTTCGACAACATCACACTGGTAAGTGCGGAAGAGTGCTATGAGCTGGTACTTAACAGCGCGGGCGCTACCTATCCTTATCGTGACGCAGTGGATGCCAGAGTAGTGGAGCAGGTCAGAACCGATACCGGTACTTATATCAATACTCCGGATGAAGTTGGAGGATATCCGGCGGAGGATTGTGTGTCTGACCTTGTGGATACTGACGGCGACGGTATCCCGGATGAGTGGGAAACCGCTCACGGTCTTGATCCCAATGACGCTTCCGACAGCAGGACGCTGTGCACCGTGAACCCGGACGACGCGACCAGCTACGGCTACGCCTGGATCGAAGTATATTTCAATGAACTGGTAGAAGAGACTGACGCCAGCACCTATGTGGCCAAGAACCCGACGGTGACCATCAATCTGGAGGACAATACTCTTGTGGACGAGGGCGACAGTGTAACTGTGACCGCTACGGCTGCCCCGTATGAGGATGGCATCACCATTGAAAAGGTTGAGTTCTACAATGGTTCCACCGTGGTAGGAACTGTATACAGCGCTCCTTATACCTTTACCTACACGGACTCCATCGCGGAGGACGGTACCTATTATATTTCTGTTCGCGCTTATGACAGTGAGGGCAATAAGACACAGAGTAATACCTCCAGAATATATGTGAACTCCACAGCCGGAACCGGTGAGTGGACCAGCGTGGACATTGGAGAGCCGGAGGTGGAAGGCACCGCGTCTCTGGTGGACGGTGTGCTGACTGTCAAGGGTGCCGGTAAGATTGGAGTCAGTGAGGGCAGCGATGCGAGTGTGAATGCTGACCTTGCGGATGCGACCACAGATGATTTCCAGTTTGTGTATCAGGAACTGACCGGAGACATGGAGATTATCACGAAGTTTGACTCTTATACGCCGGTGGACAACCATACCTTCCAGGGTCTGATGTTCAGAAGCTCCCTGGAGGACGATGCGGCGACCGTGGCGCTGTGCTTTACCATGGTGAAGGTGGACGAGACCACCATCTGGTCCTGCTTCATGGTGAACAGAGAGAGTGACGGCGGCAGTATCCAGAAGATCACTGAGACCATCGACAGTCCTGAGGCGGCGGAAGCGGCAGGGATTCCTCTGATCGCGAACCTGACGTTCAAGGAAGGAAACGAGTACCTGGGCACCTGGCTGAAGCTGGTGCGGGAAGGCGATACCTTCACAGGCTATGTATCAAGCGACGGTTCGGTGTGGCAGAAGGTGGGAACCCTGACGGCTGACATCCCGGATACCGCATACGTTGGCTTTGCGGTTGACGCCAATAAGGCTGCCAACGATCTGGTAAATTACAACACCGCGAAATTCTCCAACATTGAGATTAATACCTCCTTTGTGAATGTAACCTATGACACAGAGAATGTGGATGTATCCGGTTCTGAGAAGCTGGCGGTGGGTTATGACCTGGCAGTGACGCTGACAAAGGTAACCGGCTACACCCTTCCGGAGAGTGTGAGTGTGACCATTGGCGGCGTGGAAGCCGTGGAAGGAACAGACTACACCTACGATTCGGAGACAGGTATCATTACAGTGCCGAGCGTGCAGGAGGATGTTGTCATTACAGCCTCAGGCGTGAAGCGCGTGGTTGTACCGGTAGAGTATGAAGTAATTGATGACAACAATTTGCTGACCATCACGGAAGAGAATGGTGTGATCACTCTGACACAGATTGCCGAAACAGGAAATATCCAGACCACCGGCAAGAGCGGCGGCGCGACGAGCGAGGCCGCCAATGTAAGTTATCTGCTGTTCCCGGAGGTGGATGAGTATCATGTCATTACGATGGATATTACGGTGAAGAGTGTGACTTCGATTGACGGAGGCGGCTCCAACGGCTTCTATGTGGGTGCTTTCGGAACGGAAGATCCTTATGTGTATTCCACCTTTGCCTTCAGAGGCGATATGGTAGCCAAGGGCTTCTGGTATAAGCCGGGCGGAGACGCCGGCATCTATACCGGCGACGGCAATCCGGGATTGACGCCCTATTCACTTGACACTACCTACAGCCTTGTGTTCCAGACAGACAGCAAGGGCGGCTATTACGCGTATCTCTATGATACAGAGGGGAACCTGCTGCTTACCAAACAGTTCAAGGCAGGTGAGAGCGTCCTGGCGACCGGCGACACGGTTCGCTATGGCATCGCAATCATTGGCGCAACTGTGGAGATCAGCAACATGACGCTGACTGACGCGGAAGGAAATATGATTTACAATCAGAATTCCGCGGATTACTCCGAGGTGACAGCGGCTATTCTGACAGCAAGCTCTCTGAATGCGGCGGATTACACGAATTATGATGCGGTTCTGACAGCCTGGGATGCTGTTGTGTTCGGTCTTACAGATCAGGATCAGGTAGACCAGATGGCGGCGACGCTTTTGAGTGCTATTGAAGCTTTGGAGCCTGTGGAAAGCAGTGAAGAGCCTGGTGACACAGGTGATGATGTCGACACTTCGGATAATGAAGATGGCGATACGTCTGACTGGGACGAAGCGATTGATGAAATTGAAAACTGGCAGAGCGGTGACGACCCGATAACTTTCGGTAATGTTCCGGGGCGGAACGCAATACCCAACAACGTTATGAAGAAGCTGCTTGAAAATCCTGACGTGCCGTTGGTGTTCGAGTACAGCTATGATGGCGCTGATTACACAATCGTAATTCTGCCAGGAACTGCGGTAGACGATGAGACGGAATGGTACGGTCCTCTGTGGCTGTATGAGCATTACGGCTCCTACACGCTGGACGACCTTTCCGGAATCAATCCTGACACCGCGAATCCTGACACCAATACGGACGCTGCCGAAATAGACAGTGCGGCTACGGGAGACAGTGAAATGCTGGTATTCTGGCTGACAGTGATGGCAGCGGCTGTCTGTGCAGTGGCAGTTTTTAGAAAGCGCAGGGAATACGAAAGATAATACTTTTGTATGAGCAATCGTACCGTTAAATAAATGAAAAAGAGGTGTGTGCTTCGCAGGAGGTACACGCCTCTTTTTTTTGCCGCTTTGTAAAGCTTTTCCAGGCTTGATGGAACGGCAAGTTACCATTCACGGGCAATGTCAGTTAGTTTAAGTAAGAACTTTTTAGGAGGTGTGGACTTGGAAACAAGAAAAGGAAAGACAGGTAACCATAGAAATCGGTGTTTTCCAATTGATTAAGCCTGATTTTACAGCTGTTAAATAAATTATAGCATGGCAAACAGACAGATTTACATCTGCCTTCAAATAGAGTATACTGACTACAGTCCACTAAATACCAGAAGCGATATGAGAAATCGGCCGGTACCTGGAATCTGTGATGGCGGTCATAGCTCCGGTCAGGCTTGATAGGCAGTATATTCTGTCCTATCAGGTTTTCTATAGCTAAGGAAAAATATTTGAGCAGTTCATCCCTGACAGAACCAGTTTCCATGGAGATACAGAGATGGATAAGGGAAGCAAAATCAAGTTTCCTTTTCCTGGAAAAATCTATTACTGGGCGCTTGGAATACAATTCGGGGTGAAGGGACATTTTCTGGATAATGTCTAACAGATCTTTTTTGACCGTGCTGGAAAAATTCATATGTGCGACCTCCTTATGATCAGGTGAAAAATAAAAATGTACCTGATTACAAGGGACGCTCTCGCGAATAGAGAGAGCGTCCGCACATTTTGGCTTGAAAGTCACCCCTTTTTTGAAAAAAGTAAAAAATTTAAAATTTGAGTTAGCCCCCTTGGCGGGGCTAACCCTGTAGCCTAACTAACTTACATTGCCCGCGAATAGTAACAAATTCTGCAAAGAAATTTTTGACGGAAAATAAGCAAAATTTTTATATAAAATATCAAAAATACTCTGAATATTTACATCCTGAAGGGCAAAATTGGGTATTTTTTGCAAAAAAGACACAAAACAGTCACTAAATTATTGAAAATTTGCAAATGGGAAAAGAAAAAATCGTGAGAAATTGTAAAAACTGCACAAATAAGGCTTGCCAAATGGAAAAAAATGGTGTTAATATAAATTAGCGTCGCTGAATATCAGCGTACAAATCTTTTAAGGAGGAATATTGATATGAGAAAGAAAGTATTAGCTTTACTTCTCGCAATGGCAATGGTAGTGTCCCTGGCGGCCTGCGGCAGTAGTTCCAGTTCAAGCGGCAGCTCCGGCAGTTCCGGAGAAAAACCGGAGACCATCACTGTTATGGTAGACGGTACCGTTTTCACAGAGGCAAACGGCAGAGCAGAGTTCTGGGACAAGTGCGAAGAACTGACCGGCATCCACTATGAAGTAACCCAGCCTGACCATGACGCATACTATGATGTGGTTGGTCAGACCATCGCTACCGGCGACTGGCCGGATGTGATCATCTTAAGCTCTACATACTATGTATCCTATGCCAATGAGGGCGTTCTGTGGGATATGACTGAGGCGTATGAGAATTCCTCTCTCAAGGAGAGAATCGATGCGGCCGGTTCCAGCAGCGTAGTAGAGGGTATGTACATTGACGGCCATCTTTATGGCATGCCCGTCACCCGCGGCAACGGCTGCATTACCTATGTAAAGCAGGCATGGCTGGATGCATGCGGCCTGGAAGCTCCCACCACTTATGATGAGTACATCGCAATGCTGGAGGCTTTCTCCACCGGCGATCCGGATGGCGACGGCATTAACGGCAACACCTACGGCGTATCCGCATCCGGTTTCATCGGCTCCGATTCCCCGTATGTGAACTATCTTCCTGAGTTCTATCAGGATGCATGGCCCAGCTTCTATCAGCAGGATGACGGCACCTGGGCTGACGGCTTCACAGAGGATTCCATGAAGGAAGCTCTGCAGAGAATTGCCGATGCCTATGCTGAGGGTCTGATCGATCCTACCACCCTGACCAACGGCACCAAAGACTGCCGTACGAAATACTACAGCAATGAGTTTGGCGTGTTTACCTACTGGGCAGGCACTTGGTCAACTAACCTGACCAGCAATCTGGTAAATAACGGTGTTGACGGCGAACTGGTAGCCCTTGAGCCTATCGCTGAGGTTCCTTATTACTATGACAGAATTCCTGTGCCGTGGTGCATCACCACTCAGTGCGAGAATCCTGAGGGCGTGTTTGAGTATTTCATCTCCGCCATGCTTGATGGCGGCGATGTAGAGCTGCTCTTCACCTATGGTGTTGAGGGCGTTCACTGGAGCACCGAGGCTGAGACACTGTATGAGGGTGCTGACAACGAAGTGACTTATGAAGAGGGCGAGTTCCACATGCTTGACAATCTGGAGACTCCTGGTACACAGTACACCAAGGCTCATATCGACCCGATGCTGGCATTGGTTCCCATTACAGATGATCCGGGTGCAGACACCATTGCTGAGGGTGCTCGTACCGCACAGGAGATGTTTAATGCAAACTGCCAGACTGTG
Organism: Lachnospiraceae bacterium; assembly: GCA_021205045.1. Taxonomy (GTDB): domain Bacteria; phylum Bacillota; class Clostridia; order Lachnospirales; family Lachnospiraceae; genus RGIG6307. The sequence goes on from JAJPYH010000139.1 coordinate 39,238, forward strand.
ACGTTAGTGCCCGCTACAGACGAGTACAGCGATTACAATGGCGCTCTTGTATCCGAGAAGAACGAGCTGATAGCTAAAGTAGCCATCGGTGAGATGACTGTGGAAGAGGCATATGAAGAGTACGCAAAGGAAGCGCAGGCATGGTCGGATCTGATTGTTGAATCTCTGAATGCAAACTAGTACATCGAATAATAATTAACTGGCTATACCTTCATTTGATTTTATGC
>JAJPYH010000253.1 GCA_021205045.1 Lachnospiraceae bacterium
GTATAGCACAAAAGCCATTATTTGGCCAGTTATTTATTTTATGTTATACTAGTAATCATCAAACTACCTCAAATATCCGGCTTCCTCCCATTTGAGCAGTCAGAGCCCCTGCAAAACAGAGCGCGGAAAGCACATTTCTCACTTGCTCAAATCCAGACTCACGCAATACTCATAATCATCAATGTCCTTCTTCACCGCCAGCGCTTCGTCAATATCAATATCCGCCAGCTGTCCATTGACAATGGAAATCACCTTATTATTCTTGCCCTCACAGATCACATCCGCCGCGAACGCTCCCATAATGGAGGCATAATATCGATCCTTACAGCTGGGGCTGCCGCCTCGCTGCATGTAGCCCAGGATCGTCGCCCTGGTCTCAATTCCCGTAGCCGCCTCAATCCTTCTGGACATGGATGTGGAGTGGCCGATGCCCTCCGCGTTAATGATCAGATGATGCTTCTTGCCCTTCTTGCGGTTCTCCACGATCTGATCAATGATTTTCTGCTCATTGTAGTCATACTTCTCCGGAATCAGGATATTCTCCGCGCCGCTGGCCACACCGCACCACAGCGCAATATAACCTGCGTGACGACCCATCACCTCAATGATGGAGCATCTCTCATGGGATGAGGATGTGTCGCGCACCTTGTCAATGGCCTCCATGGCAGTGTTGACAGCAGTGTCAAATCCAATGGTGTACTCTGTGCAGCCGATATCCAGATCAATGGTCCCTGGGACTCCCACCACATTAATGCCCTGCTTCGCCAGTATCTGCGCTCCCCTGTAGGAACCGTCGCCGCCGATGACCACCACGCCGTCAATGCCGAACTTGCGGCAGATATTCGCGGCTTTCACCTGGCCCTCCTCTGTCATAAACTCCATGCAACGGGCTGTTCCCAGGATGGTGCCGCCCCTCTGAATGATATCAGACACACTCCTGGAATCCATCTCCGTGATCTCCTCCCGCAGCAGGCCGTGATAGCCTCTGTGGATACCCATCACCTTCACTCCGTTGGCGATTCCTTTTCTGACAACCGCACGGATCGCCGCGTTCATACCCGGCGCGTCACCGCCGCTGGTCAATACTCCTATCGTCTTTATCTCTTTTGCCATAGTCGCAACCTCTTTCTCTGCCGCTGTTCATTCGTCCTTCCTCCGCATTCATTTTTGCGGGTTGAAGTCAGGAATCTGATACGCCAGTTAACTCTCCTGGGGAATATTTCCGGGTTCACTGCCATCATTTTAATACTTTCAGACCCGATTGGCAACGCCTTTAAACAATCTTTACATTGGATTTTCCCATTTTTTCATACAATGCCCCCATAAGCTCCTCATCCGCCCTGACATTATCTTTCCCCGGCAGAACCTTTTTTAATTTTCCCTCCGCAATATAAATCACCACCCTGTCCGGCCCCTCACTGCCTCTCAGGATATCCTCTACCTGCCGCCAGCTCTTCTGATATTGCTCCATAGTATCAAAGCGAAGCCAGAGATCCCCTCCAACCTGAGAAAAAGGCACAATTTTCTCACACATCAGTTTGCCGTTTTTATCCTCCTCCAAAGAGACACGCCCGGTCACAAAAATCTTTGCGTCCTGCTCCAGCAGCTTCCCGTATTTCTCATAAGCTTTGGGAAATACCACCACCTCCACAGTGCCGTACATGTCCTCCAGCTGCAGAAAAGCCATGGGCTGTTCCTTTCTGGTATATTTAATGGTTTTTTCATTGATCAGACCCCCAACGGTCTGGATGCTGCCATCCTCCAGAGCCGCTTTCTGCGTCTCCTCGTCCAGCATAAAATCACTGGTGACGGCGGTAATGTTTCTTTTCCACAGCTTCTCATAGCTCTCCAGCGGATGTCCGCTGACATAAATACCCAGCACTTCTTTTTCCATGGCAAGAAGTTCTTCCTTGCTGTACTCCTCCAGATCGGGCAGCGAAATCTCAAAATCCTCCTTTTCCTCCGCCCCCAGCAGGTCCATCAGAGTCATCTGCCCGGCCATGTGATTTTTCTTGCTCACGGCAAGCTGTTCCATGATGGGAACATAGATTTCCATAAACTGTCTGCGGTTTCCGGGCAGACTGTCCATAGCCCCGGCCTTGATCAAATGCTCCACCATGCGCCGGTTGCACTCTGAGCCGTCTGTTCTGGTCAGAAAATCCTGCAAAGAGGAAAACTCCCCGTGCTCCTGCCTTTCCCTGCTGATAAACTCTATGGCGGGGCGTCCCGCCCCCTTGATGGCCAAAAGGGCGTAGCGCACAGATTTCCCCTCTACCGAAAATCTTGCACCGCTGCGGTTGATATCCGGCGGCAGGATGGCGATACCCATATTCCGGCAGACCATAATATATTCCGCCACCTTTCCCGGACTGTCAATGACGCTGGTCAGGAGAGCCGCCATGAACTGCACCGGATAATAGTATTTCAACCAGGCTGTTCGATAAGTGATCACCGCGTAGGAGGCGGAATGCCCCTTATTGAAGGCATATTCCGCGAAGCTCATCATCTCGTCATAGATTTTGTTGCCCACTTCCTCCGATACGCCGTTGGCGATACACCCGGGCACGCCCTCTTCCTCATTTCCGTAAATAAAATTCTCCCGTTCCTTTTTCATTACGGACTGCTTCTTTTTGCTCATGGCACGGCGCACCAGGTCGCTTCGACCCATGGAATAGCCTCCCAGGTCCCGGACGATCTGCATCACCTGCTCCTGATAAACGATACAGCCATAGGTGGGCGACAGGATCGGCTCCAGCTGCGGGCACAGATACTCCACCTTTTCCCCGCTGTTCTTGCTCTTCACGTACTGGGGAATAAACTGCATGGGACCCGGACGATAGAGGGCAATCCCTGCAATAATATCCTCCAGATTTTCAGGCTTCAGCTCCTTCATAAAGCTCTTCATGCCCGCGCTCTCCAGCTGAAAGACCCCCTCCGTCTTTCCGGAGCTGATATAGTCAAACACTGCCTTGTCATTATCATCAATTCGGGAAATATCGATTCGCTGTCCCGTAGTCTCCTCAATGCTGTCCACCGCCGACTGAATCACCGTCAGTGTGCGCAGCCCCAGAAAATCCATCTTCAATAGCCCCAGCTCCTCCAGGGTGGTCATGGTAAACTGGGTATTGATGGCCCCGTCCTTTCCGCGGGAAAGGGGCACATAGTCGTCCGCCGCGCTGGGGCAGATGACCACACCCGCGGCATGAGTGGAGCAGTTCCTGGGCAGACCCTCCAGGCGCTTACACATATCAATCAGGGTACGCACCTGCTCCTCATTCTCATAGCGGCTCCTGAGCTCCGGATTCATCTGCAGAGCCCGATCCAGCGTGATATTCAGTTCATTGGGAATGAGCCTCGCCAGCGCGTCCCCGTACGCATAAGGCAGATCCATAACCCTCGCCACATCCCGGATCACACCCTTGGCCGCCATGGTGCCAAAGGTGACAATCTGCACCACCTTCTCACTGCCGTATTTCTCCGAGACATAATCAATCACTTCCTGCCGTCTCTCAAAGCAGAAGTCCACATCAATATCCGGCATGGACACCCTCTCCGGATTCAAAAACCGCTCAAACAGCAGCTGATACCGAATGGGGTCAATGTCCGTGATATGCAGACAGTAGGACACGATAGAGCCCGCGGCGCTGCCCCGGCCCGGACCCACCGGGATATTATGCTCCCTGGCGTAGTTGATAAAATCCCACACAATCAGGAAATAATCCACATATCCCATGCGTTTGATGACTCCCAGTTCATATTCCAGCCGTTCCCGCAGGGTCATACCGGTCTGATCCGCCGGCGCAGTTTCATCCTCATAGCGCTCTTCCAGTCCCTGATTGCACAACGCATTTAAATAAGTCCAGGAATCATATCCCTCAGGCACCTCAAAATGCGGCAGCTTTGTATGTCCGAACTCGATCTCCACGTTGCAGCGCTCTGCCACCTTCTGTGTGTTGTCCAGCGCCTCCTGGGCGTAGGGAAACAGCGCGCGCATCTCTTCCTCACTCTTGACATAATACTGACCGCCCTCGTAGCGCATGCGGTCCTCGTCCTTCAGCTTCTTATTGGTCTGAAGACACAGCAGAATATCGTGAGCCTCCACGTCTTCTTTGTAGGTGTAATGCACATCGTTGGTGGCTACCAGGGGGATGTTCAGTTCCCGGCTCATGCGCACCAGCTGCACGTTCACCGTCTGCTGCTCCGGCAGGCCGTGATCCTGCAGCTCCAGGAAATAATTGCCCTCCCCAAAGCAGTCCTGATATTTCAGGGCGCTCTTTTTGGCCTCATCATACAGGCCCTTGGTGATATAGCGCTGCACCTCTCCGGCCAGACAGGCGGACAGGCAGATAAGTCCCTCGTGATAAGTGCGCAGTACCTCCATATCCACCCTCGGTTTATAGTAGAAACCCTCGGTGAAGCCCTTACTGACAATCTTCATCAGGTTGCTGTAACCCTGATTACTTTCCGCCAGCAAAATCAGATGATAATGCCTGTCCTCGCCGCCGGTCAGCTCCTTGTCGAACCGGGAGTTTGGAGCCACATAGACTTCACACCCCAGAATGGGACGGATTCCCTGGGCCTTGCATTCCCGGTAAAAGTCAATCACGCCGTACATAACGCCGTGATCCGTGATGGCGGCGCTGTCCATGCCAAGCTCTTTGACACGCTTCACATATTCTTTAATTTTATTGGAGCCGTCCAGCAGGCTGTATTCCGTGTGGACATGCAGGTGTGCGAATGCCATGGTTCCTCTCCCTGATATTTATATAAGGATGCAAAAACAGCCATCCCCAAAAGGAACAGCTGTCTCTCTCTTTACTGTGTTCACTGTCAGGTATTTTCAAGTGTTATACTACCTTCAGTCTCGCTTTCTTTAATTCTTCGGCGTTTGTCACTCTTCTGATGTGTCCGCCCAGACTCATCAGCTTCTCCAGGAAATCTTCATATCCGCGCTCAATATAATGAATATGATCCACTGTGGAAAAGCCTTCCGCCGCAAGAGCCGCCAGCACCAGAGCCGCACCGGCTCTTAAGTCAGTGGCGCTAATACACGCTCCCTCGTATTTCTCCACACCTTCAAGAATCGCCACATTTCCCTCGATAGTCACATTGGCTCCCATCTTGGTCAGCTCATCCAGATAACGGAAACGATTCTCAAAAATGCTCTCTCTCACGATACTGGTGGCGCCCGCCGACAGTCCCAGCGTCACGGAAATCTGAGGCTGCATGTCTGTGGGGAAACCGGGATAGGGCATGGTCTTGACCTGTGTTCCCTTCAGGCGCTTGGAACAGAATACACGCACTGCGTCATCCGATTCCTGCACCTCGCAGCCGATCTCCTTTAACTTGGCGCTGATACACTCCAGATGCTTGGGGATAATATTCTTGACCGTCACATCCCCCTTGGTGATCGCGGCCGCCATCATAAAGGTGCCTGCCTCAATCTGATCCGGAATCACAGTGTACTCCGAGCCATGCAAACTCTTGACCCCCCGGATACGGATCACATCGGTTCCGGCGCCCTTGATATTGGCGCCCATACTGTTCAGAAAATTGGCTACATCCACCACATGGGGTTCCTTCGCCACATTCTCAATCACTGTCTGTCCCTCAGCCAGCACAGCCGCCAGCATCAGATTGATGGTGGCTCCCACGCTGACCACGTCCAGGAAAATATGAGCGCTGGTCAGGTCAATGGCCTCAGTGACAATCACGCCATGCTCCAGTCTGACCTTGGCTCCCAAAGCCTTAAATCCCTTAATGTGCTGATCAATGGCCCGGGTGCCGATCTCGCAGCCTCCGGGAAGGCCAACGCTTGCGGACTTATATTTGCCAAGCAGCGCTCCCAGGAAATAGTAAGAAGCGCGCATCTTGCGAATTCCATCCCCCTCAATCGCTGTCGTAAAAATATGCGATGCATTGATCTTCACCTGATGTCTGCCCAGGCGCTCCACCACAACACCGATATTCCTCATGGCATCCAGCAGGACATTGATATCTCTGATATCCGGCAGATTATCTATAAAAACGGTATCATCTGTCATAAGGGCCGCGGCAAGAATTGGCAGGGCTGCGTTTTTGGCGCCGCCGATCTCGACTTCACCCACCAATGGATTACCGCCCCAAATCGCGTATTGTTCCATATGATACTCCTATCTGAATTCAAATCATTATAGTTTATATTACACCATTTTCCTGAAAATGTAAACGAAAAGTCAGGAAGAAACGTATAACAGCGGATTCGCCGCCACTCCATTCACCCGAATCTCAAAGTGCAGATGGGGTCCCGTGCTGTTGCCCGTGTTGCCGCTTAAGGCTATACTCTGCCCCTGTACCACCGTATCTCCCACAGACACCAGAAGCTTGCTCAGGTGCGCGTACCTGGTCTCCTTCCCGTCCGGATGCTGAATGTAAATACAATAACCATAACTGCTGCTCCATCCGGCTCTGGTCACCGTACCGCCGCTGGACGCATACACTGTAGTCCCCACCGGAACAGCCCAGTCCACGCCCTTGTGAGTGGTTCCCCAGCGTGCGCCAAAGCCGGAGGACAGGGTACCGCCGTAGACCGGCTTTATATAGGTAGGCGGAACCTGCGTGCCCCGTTCCACAATCTTGGGAACCGCTTCCATCAGCACATTTTCCACCAGAATATCTTTTTCCTCTTCTTCCCCGTTCAGATAGGTCACATTGGCCACGATCTCCCGGTATCCCGTAGACGGATTCTGCAGAGTCTCACTGTCCGTCGTATACCAGTCATCATTGTCAATATAGATGGTATCGGCATCATATTCTTCCCCCCGATACTCCCTGGCCACATAAGCCACAGTCAAAGTGGAGGTGGGGACAGTGATAATCAACTCCTGATCCACCCGGATAATGGTACTTTCACTCTCCAGAGCGTCGTTTAACGCGATCAGATCCTCCATGGGAACCCCGGTAGTCAATGCAATCTGACTGAGGGTATCGCCGCTTTGCACGGTATAAATCTCATTTTCCAGATCTTCATTCAAAAGATCGGCCAGTACCTCCTCAGCGGTATTGATATTCTCCGGCGCCAGATAACACTCCGCGATCTCGATCCGGTCCATAAAATACATCTCTACGGCGCCCAGATCGTAATCGTCCATATCCAGCTCTTCAGCGTAGCTCTCCTCGTCAAACAGCTCGTTCTCCAGCACTGTATAGCCCGCCAGATTCCTGTCCACGCTGCCGTTTTCCTCATCGTCCTCCGTTTCGATGACAGCGGTCAGTACGGCAAAAGCCCTTCCCTCATCATATTGAATACTGACTTCAAAATCACCGCCCAGATTATAGGTATCGACAAACTCCTGAAGGACCTCCTGCACCTGGGAAACACTGGGCAGCGCCACCATGTAGCCGTTGATTTTCAGCATATAAGCACGCTGCAGGGTTTCCACCACACAATCTGCCAGGATCGTCTCCATGCTGGCCGTCATTTCCTCCTCGTCCGTCATGGCTCCCGCGATCATGTACTGCCCCTCCACGGTCAGATCCGCTGAAATAAAGGTAATCTCATCCGTCTCAGAGGTCAGCATCTCCTTGGCCGTCTGAAAACAATGGTTGGCTGTCTGCTCATCCTGCGCCACACCCACATAAATATCGTTCACATATACTTTATAAGAATTGATGATTCCCCAGTCGTCAAGCTCCAGGCTGGGTCCAAAAAACATACTGACAAAGAATACCAGCAGGCCGCACAGGTATCCGAAAGATAATGGTAAAGTTTTTCTTGTTGCTTTTGTCTTATGATTTACTGCCATTTTTTCTTACACTATATCCAAAGGTTCCCAACACCCTGCCCGTGGCCAGATACTGCCCATGGGAATAAACAATGGGTTTTGCCTTTTCCAGGCAAAACCTTCCCTTCTCGTCCAGATATCTCTCGTCCGCATGCACTGCCCTGATACGCGCAAGGAACATGGTGTGCGTTCCCAGAGCCTTTTTCTCCGTTACGATACATTCTATATTGACCGGGCTCTCCCCGATCAATGGGGCGCCGATCCCATCTGCGTGCACCGCTGTCAGGCCGCATTCTTTAAATTTGTCGATCTCTCTGCCGCTTTTTACCCCGCAATAATCTACAGCCCGCACCAGAGCCTCCGTAGCCAGGTTGGTCACAAATTCCCCTGTCTCTTCTATCATATGATAGGAATACCGTTCAGGACGTACAGAAATGGATACCATAGGCGGATCAGAACAGACAGTGCCTGTCCAGGCTATGGTAATAATATTATAATTGCCCTTCCGGTCCGCTGTGCTGACCATGACCACCGGAAGCGGGTAGAGCATATTGCCCGGTTTCCAGATTTGCTTTGCCATCAGAGAAGCACTCCTGACTGTTCCAGGATCTGCAGGACAGCACTGATCAGGGCAGCAGCCAGGGTGATACCGATCAGTATCTTATTGGCCCGCTGTTTTTTCCTGTTCTCTAGCTGAAGCTGAGTCACCGCGGCCTGAAGCTCCTGCGTCTGGCTGTTCAGCTGCTTTACCGTTTCCTCTAAAACCCTGGAAGCCTGTTCCTCCACCACAGCCTGCACATTCTTGTAGACCTTCACATTCTCTCTGTGTACATGATTTTCCAGCTGATCCTGATAGGTATGTACCAGATCCTTTAAATCCTCATCCTCCGCTTCGTCCTCTTCCTCTTTGATCGAAGCAGCCTCCGTTTCCTCCAGCTTTTGCAGGGAAAAATCACAGAGCTGACTGATCTTTTCCCCCAGTTCCACGTTTTTCAGCTGGATATGGCGCATGGTCTTGCCAATCTCCTGATATTCCTCCAGCTGTTTGCTCAGAGTCTCGATCTGCTCCCTGAGCGCTTCGCTTTGTCCCTGCATTGTCTCGCTCTGCCTGCGAAGGGCTTCTCCCTGCTCCTTCAGCATGGCCGTCTGTTCCTTCAGTGCTTCCTCCTCCATAGCGTCCGCATCCATATTCGCCTGCATGCTCTCCTGGGAAACCAGGCGCTGCGCCAGTCTGTCTATAAAATTATCCATTCATGTACCTCCCCAAAAGAGCCGCCGCTCATTCTCCGCTTTTCCAAACGTTATAAAAAGGATTGTAACATCTTTCCCGTTGTTTTACAAGCCAAATACGACTTGAATCATTTTCGATGTAACCATTTTAGAACGTAAGCTCTGCAAAATTTCCTCG
>JAJPYH010000005.1 GCA_021205045.1 Lachnospiraceae bacterium
TGCTGTTTCATAACCCCATCGGTGCCTTTCGCAGAAAGGCAGAATATAATGATGCAGCTGTGTCAGCGGGTATACAACCTGATTGATGATATCCGGGCAGATGACAGGACCTATCTGCTGGTGGCGCACAATGGTATTTCCCGTGTAGTGCAGTCTTATTTTTATGATATGACCAATGAAGAATTTGCCGCATTCGGTATTGGAAACTGCGAAGTAAGAACCTATACCTGGTAGAAATATGGAGAGTGATTGATATGAAGCCAAAATCTGAGATCAGTCAGGAGCTGTATCAAATGATGCTAGACAGGGGATATCAGGAACGCTTCTGCGATCTGGTCACGCAGAACCTGAATACAGATTTTACCGCGCAGAGAATGATTTACTATCTCTCTCACTACAGCGAACTGCCGGAAGGGGAAATTGTAGATGAGATGCTTGCGATATTAAGTGACCGGAACCGGATTATGCAGAAAAAAGAATTGGAGTACAATAACGCAAAATATAACGAGTATCTGAATCGGAAAAGAACGGAAGAAGAATGACAGGAGGATTCCTATGAGAATTAGACTTCTTGCTATTGATATGGATGGCACCTGTCTGAATCCGCGCAGCAAAATATCAGAACAGACTATGAAAGCGCTGAAAGCCTGTGCGGATGCAGGGGTTATGATTGTGCCGACGAAAGGCGGGCATTGAGTTGTCTGCCGTATCAGATGGCAGAGAATCCTGACTTGTACCGGTATGTCATTTCTTCCAACGGAGCGCAGATCACAGACTGCAGAAATATGACTTCTGTTTATCAGGTTCCGATCCCCAAAGGAACCGCCCTGCATCTTTTAGAGAGTTGCAGGAAAGAACGTCTGGGAATTACTGCGCATATCAGTCAGGAGAATCTGATGCAGTGACGCGCGTTAATTTCTCTTGGAAGGGTAATATACGGACGGGATGCCAGAAATACTATTTATATAAAAAATATGTCTGACACAATCAGTCATAGCAACGGTGTTCTGGAAGAGCTGCAGTTTTACTTTCTTTCCCGGGCGGCGAAAGAAAATGTTCGGGATATTATGAAAGGCTTTCCGGAACTGACTGCGGCATATGACCGGAGCTATGTCGAAATTTTTTCAAATGGCGCGTCGAAAGGAAATGCTCTGTCGGAGTTGTCCTCATATTTGAAGATTGATCCTCGTGAGGTTGCCTGCATCGGAGACGGCGAGAACGATATGAATATGTTTCAGGCGGCCGGCGTTACATTCGCAATGGGAAACGCTGTTCCTGCACTGAAAGCTGCAGCTGACACCGTCCTCCCATCAAACAGAGAGGACGGCGTTGTGTATGCGATTGAGCACTATATTCTGCCAGCACTGTAATTCCTGAAGGAACTGAATTGTTATGTCTGCCCGTTTCTCATACCTTCCAATTCTCTGTGCATCTGTTCACTCGTTTTTTTATCCAGCGGATACAGCAGGAACAAAATCAATACCGCAACATACAGAAGGAATGGCACGAAAGTAGCCACACTGTACATTCCGTTTAAAACCGTATCTCCCTGCGAGATTCCGGTTCCCGCCAGACTGCTGTCATACCCGACAAGGCCCACAAACCAGGGAGCCAGCGCGGCCAGCGTCTGTCCAATCTTTCTCATAAAAGTAAAGATCGCGTAATTGGAAGCTTCCTCACGCCTGCCGTTCACCCATTCCTGATGGTCGATGATGTCAGCCGCCATCGACCAGATTTCCATCGCCAGGAAAGCCACGCCGCAGTTGATGAAAAAGGAAAGGATCAGGAAAATCACAACGCTGTCCTGCCCGACATGCAGAATGAATGTCAGAAAGCTGAACACTGCCGAAATCGATATACCGATGACACAGATTTCCTTCTTTCCGATGGAGCGGATAATTTTATTGGCAAAAAAGATGATCGTCAGCTTCGGAATATAGGAAATGATCAGATAAATCGTGTTCATGGCACTGTTCCCGAAATAATCCTTGAACAGATACAGATTCACCGTGTTGGTGTACTGGTCGATAGCGATCAGCAGGCACCCAATCAGGCTCATGGTGACAAACGCCCTGTCTTTGACAATCCGTTTCACCGTGTCAAGAACCCGTGTTTTCTCTTTTGATTCCACCGGCACCACATTCTCGCTGGTGAAATAAAATCCCAGCGTATAGAAAATAATCATGCAGACTGCGATGATCACCATGCCGATCAGAAGATTTTTTTCATTTAACTGATTCCCGTCAGCACCGGCGTTCATGACAAAAATCGGGAAAAGCAGCGTCGGAAGCGAGCCGATGCCGCCGCCCAGAGCCCGGCAGATCGAAAGATTACTGCGCTCATCGTCCTTCGTTGTCATCACACTGGCAAGAGAGCCATAGGGAACAAGCAGCACAGTATAAAGCATCCCGTACAGAATATAGGTCACAGCAACCCAGATTGTGGAGACAAGCGTGCTTCCCGACACATGCAGGAAAATCAGCACCACGGAAAGCGCGAGCGGATATCCTCCGATTCTGAGAAACGGCCGGTATTTCCCATTCTTTCCAGGCTTTTTGTTCTGCACCAGAAAACCCATGATCGGGTCGTTTATCGCGTCCCAGATGCGCGCGCCCATCATGATAGCGGTAATCACACCGCCTCTGATACCCAGAATGTCCGAGCAGTAAATGACCAGATAGGCGCTGATCACGCTGAAGGCCGAATTGTTTGCCATGTCACAGAGAGTATAGCCCAGATAATTTTTTCCGGTCAGTCTGCCGCTTTTCGTTCCTCCTTTGCTGTTTTTTGTTTCTTCCTTCAAGAGAAACCCACCTTCCTTCTTTTTCAAAAGGGCAGCGAAATCCTCAATTTTTGTCCAAGTCCACTGCCCTTCTACCCATCAGTCGGTTTATTCCGCGCTTTTCTCAATTCGAATCACATTCCAGGAATACGCTTTCAGCTTTGCTGAAAGCTTTCCCCCATCAAGCGTCGCCTCCCCCGTCACCGTGCGCGGCAACACCCGATCCGGATTCTCAATGGTATTCACTGCCAGCCGATCATCGTCTGAAAGGACAATATGCTCCGCCACACGCCAGCCTTCGAACTGACGCAGGTCGCAGCCAAGCATCGTCCCCTTACCGTCTCTGTTCAGCGCCAGAATCACAAGTGATTCTCCATTCGGCTGCAGAATCGCCACCGCGTCCACGCAGGGCACCGGGCCATAAATCTGACTCATATAGCAGGGCGACTGCACCCTCGTATCCAGGACAGTTCCTCTGCCGTATCGGGACGCGTGCAGATACGGATAATAGATCGTCTGCCGCATCACTCCCTCATCAGAAGTGAAAATCGGAGCCAGCACATTGACCAACTGTGCCTGGCAGGCAATTTTGACACGGTCCGCGTGACGTAGCAGAACGATCAGCATGCCCCCCACGGCCAACGCATCCTCCATCGTGTAAATGTCCTCCGAAAGCCTTGGCGCCTGCGTCCAGAACGCCCTCTGCTTTTTCGGTGGTTTCATGCTGGCTTTCATCAGGAATTCCTCATAACAGTGCGAGGTCAAATACCAGGTCCGCCACTCCTGCGGTTCCGCATTCGGATAGCGGAAATGATAGTTGACATTCCACTCATCAAAAGAAAGATTGATCTTTTTCCTGCTGTGCTTCCGCACACCGACGCTGTCACAGACGGCAATGGCGTCGCGGATATACCGTTCCATCTCCACCGGACAGGCTAAGAAATCACCGGTATCCCCTGTATATTTTCCAAAATAAGCGTGCAGGGAAATATAATCCACGTCGTTGTAGCATTCCTCGAGTACGCCGGTCTCCCATGCGCCGAAGGTAGACATGGTATACGCGGAGCTTCCGCAGGCCACCAGCTCAATCCGCGGGTCGACCGTCTTCATCAGCCTCGCCGTCTGGCTGACAAGATGACCGTATTCGACCGGCTTTTTCTGTCCGATCTGCCAGGGGCCGTCCATCTCATTGCCCAGGCACCAGACCTTCACGCCGTGAGGCGCTTCCACCCCGTGCTTTCGGCGCAGGTCACTGTAATAAGTTCCTCCCGGGAAGTTACAGTATTCCAGGACATTTTTCGCATCGTCCGCCCCACGGGTTCCCAGATTCACCGCCATCATCGGCTCTGTTCCGGCTTTTTTGCACCAGCTCATAAATTCATTTAAGCCGAATTCATTTGTCTCGATCGACTGCCACGCAGAATCGGCACGCGTCGGCCGCTCCTTCTTCGGTCCTACCGTGTCCTCCCACTGATAGCCTGAAATAAAATTCCCTCCGGGATAGCGTACAATCGGAACCTGAAGTTCACGAACCAGATCAAGGACATCCGTGCGCAAGCCTTCTTCGTCAGAGGCCTCAAGCCCCGGCTGGTAAATGCCACCGTACACCGTTCTTCCCATGTGCTCCACAAAAGAACCGAAAATTCTTTTATCTGCTTCCCCCACCTCGAAACGCCGATCCAGTACCAATTCCGCCTGTTTCATTTTCTGCTCTCCTTTCACAGGTTTTTACTGCCCCCTCCTTAAGGAATTTTAAGTTTCTCCTGCAATGTCCTGTTTTTCCAATCACGCTTTCTTTTTCCAGAGACGCCTTATTTTCCTTAAGACACCTTATTTTTTCCGGACAGCGCTTTCCATGGGCAGCCCGGTCGCGTAGTCCAGCTGGCGCGGCTCGTATTCCTCATTTTCCCGCTGTCTTGTATACCCGGTGTACGACCAGGTTGCTTCCCTGGTATCCTGTTTCCTCCATGGCCTTAGCTCCCAGTCATAGCCTCGGAATGGATCTCTTGTCTCATTCATCCAGTTCAGCAGCTTCTCATGCAGAGCCCTCGCGGTCTCATAATAAGCTTCCTCAAAAATGAGATTGCGCATTTCGCAGGGATCTTCCAGCATATCATAAAGCTCATCGATCTGATCCAACAGATGAACCGTGAGCTTATACCTTCCGTCAAAGACAGTCCTCATGGGGCGAAAACCGCCAAAGCCGTCATGATCCACCTCATAGCGGGTGAATTCCAGGTAAACTTCATGATTGATGTCCAGATTCGGATCCTCAAGCATCGGCAGAATGCTTTTCCCCTCCAGACGCCTCGGAATTGGCAGTCCCAGATACTCCATGATCGTAGGTGCCAGATTGATATGGGAAACCGGCGCGTCGGCCGTCACATTCCTCTTTCCTCCCTTAATCAGGAGCGGAATCCTCGCAATCTCATCATAAGCCGCAGGTCCCTTCATCGTCAGGCAATGCGACTGCGCCATCTCCCCATGGTCAGAGGTATAGATAATCATTGCCTCCGGGGCATACAAACCGGCCGCCTCCAGCACTCTTCCCAGTTCATAATCCGCGTAGGAGTTGCACGCAAGATACCGGTTCAGATACTTCAAACTGACTGCATCGCGGTCCATCGTCCTGTTTTTCCCGGCCCACACCTTCTGATATTCCGGTTTTCCCTCCAATGTGTCATAGATATTCGGGCTCTTCGCAAACTCGTAATCCTGATACAGCGTCGCATAGGGTTCGGGCGTCAGGCTCGGATCATGAGGCTCGTCCAGGGAAACCACTAGGAAAAATGGCTCCTCGCTGTGCTTCTTAAGGAAATCCACCGCCCTGGTGCAGACTCTGTGTCCAAAGAGAAAATCTTCTGTGATGTCTGTGTCATTTTCCTGTCTGGAGCGGACTCTTTCTTCCTCAGTCAGCTCTTCCAGATAACAGCGCATATCGTACCAATACCCCTCGTCCCAGCCGTCTGCGCAGCGCCCCAGACCAAAGTAATCTCCGCCGTCCAGATGAAATTTCCCGATATACGCTGTGTGGATTCCCTGATCCTTTAGCCGCTGTCCCAGTGTTTTCACATTATCTCCCAGGGCATAGCTGTTGGTAAAGCTCCCGCACGAGTGCGGATACGTACCCGTAAATATCCCCGCTCTCGCAGGGCCGCACACTGGCTGTGTCGTATAGGCATGGTTAAACCTGACACCGTCCTTTGCCAGCCTGTCCAAATTCGGTGTTTTCATATTCCTGTTGCCATAACAGCCAAGCATATCATAACGTGTGCCGTCCGTCATCAGCAGAATTACCTGTTTTCCGTTGGCCATGTCCTGCCCTTCCTTTCTGTCTCTGAAACAATTGAATTGTCTTCATATATTATAATCATTTTGAAATGCACCGTCAACAGACTTTTGTATCATTGCCGGATTCCCATCGGTGCTTAATATGCCTGCCGGAACTTTTTCTATGCCCGAAGTATCTGCGAGCGCGGTACCCTTCCTATGCTGTCTATGTGTATGTGTATGCGATTGAGCACTATATTCTGCCTGCATGATATATTGGCAGATACTCCAGAGCGGCACAGTATTTATCCGCGATGCAGACAATCCAGGCCTCTCTGTATTTAGGTGGAATGGGTGTTAGTGGAAACATGTGCCGTCTTATAATATTTTCCTCGATGTCATTGATTCCGTAATCCTCCTTTGCGTTCTCTGCTGCCATCATAGGGTGCCGATATCCATGCAGAACATAAGTCTTCACGCTTTCATTTCTGTGATACAAAAAATAGTCATGGAGCAATGCACCCCGGATCAGTGAATCTTCATCAATGGTGACAGGCAGAAAATTTGCTATTTTCAGACTGACCTCGGCGACATGAACACTGTGGTCATATACGGTTATTTTCCTGTGATGCAGGAATGTTTTTTCTGATGCAAAGCGTCCTTCTCTGTTCAGACTTTGTACAGCCGTCTGAAGCTTCTGTGTATCAAACATTTCGCGCCTTCTTAAAGATAATTGCGATGAGCCCGTTCCTATCACAGAAACAGTTCGCATTCTTTTCTGTTCGCACAAAGTACTCCAAGCGCCACGCCGCCTAAGCTGGTGACAGCTCTCCCAAGCTTCTTTGCGCCAACAGGACAGACTGAGATACACCGCATACAACTGATGCATTTTTTGGAATCCGGGTTCATGGATACCGGATCAATCGCGCCAACCGGACATTTTGCTGCGCAGAGACCACATTTCACGCAGGCATCTGAAGCACCCGGCCCCATACCAGGAGTCCGGGGACCCGGTTTCTCCGGAACTTTTCCCGGAACATCAGGAAGCGAGACATTTTCTCCGGCAATCTTTTTGTGAATTTGCGCGGCCATCTCCTTTAAGGTCCTTTCATCCTCCGAATCTGGTCGGCCTGCCGCAACCTTCCTCGCGATCGAGTGCTCTGCCAGAGCGGCAACGGCCGCAACCGGTCTGAAACCGGCTTTGCGGGAGACCTCCATGAGTTCAGCCAGGGTATTATCATAAGCGCGGTTCCCATATACGCAGACCAGAACTGCCCTTGCCTGTTTCCCGGATAAAGCGCTTAATCTTTCAACAGCAGTCTGCGGAATGCACCCGCCGTAGGACGGAACAGCAATCAGCGCAATATCTTCCTTTTCCAGAACAATTTTTGTAAAATCAATATTTCGGTCGCACAGATCGATTTCCATGATCTGCTTTGACAGCTCCTGACTTAAAATGTCAGCAGCTTTCTTAGTTCCTCCTGTTGGACTGAAGAGAATTTCATAGAATTTCATCGTTTGACTCTTCCTTCCTTTCTTGAGGTAAAGATTACCATAGTTTCTTTTACTTTGCCTTTGCATACGTAGAAAGCTGCCGGTGGCAGGTTTCGTAGTTGGATATCATTTTAAAATCATTGCATTCAAAAATCAATCTAAAACTGAAAGAAATGGAAACACCTGCAGAAAAATCAGCTCTTCCACAGGTGTTAATTCTATTGCTTTGTAATCCCCTGAATGTAGGTCTTCACCAGTGTGAAATGCTCTGCAAAACCTGATATTTCTTCCGAACCGCACAACACTTGTGCGAAAATCGTTGGTTGATGGACGTATCAAAAAGGCTGAACCAAGAAACCGTTCGGAACAGGAAATCGCCGGATATAGAGAAGTACTTTCCACAATAGGTGAAAGCTACGAATATATCAATCCAAGACCTGATATTATTTTGCAGCTTCATCGTGATTTGTACTCCTATGCTGGTTCAGGTGGAAACTATAAAAATTCTGATAATGTAATCACTGAAACAGATGCAGAAGGACACCGGAAAACAAGATTTATTCCGGTTCCTGCGTTTCAGACCGCAGATGCGATGGAAGAACTATGCAGCCGGTTTTTACAGGCCTGGGAAGCAGATCATATTGATAAACTGATTTTGATTCCGATGTTTATTCTGGACTTTCTCTGCATCCATCCTTTCAATGATGGAAACGGCCGTATGAGCCGACTGTTGACCCTTTTGCTGTTTTATAAAGCGGGATATATTGTTGGTAAGTATATCAGTGTGGAAATGCTGATTGAAAAAACCAAAGAAACCTATTATGAAGCATTACAGGCGAGTTCGGTCGGCTGGCATGAAAACGCAGACAGCTATGAGCCTTTCCTGAAATACTATCTTGGTATTATGCTGAAAGCCTACAATGAATTTGAAAATCGTGTGGAACATCTGAAAACCCGTACTCTTTCCAAACCGGAAAGGATCAGGGCTATGATCGACCAGAAGGTAGGAAAAATCACAAAGAAGGAAATCATGGAAGTCTGTCCGGACATAAGGAGTATGATATTTACAATATCAGCCTGACACCGTCTGAGCGCAGTATGGAAGAAGTCCGGGAGCGTGTGACATTTTCCATGCAGAAATGGGGACGAAAATATCCTCATGCCGGATATGGCGGCCGGTTCCCAAAAGATTCCTTCTCCCTGATTATATCATGTCAGAGCTCCTTCGTCTGCAAATTTATTCTGGATATGGATAACGCTCTCAGAGTGCTGATTATTCTGATGTTGTGCCTGGCAAATCTGAGGGGCACTTCTCTGCATGCAGTTCTCTCAGCAGAGGCTGCAGTTCCTCTTTCAGCGTTTCCAGTGTCACTTCTTCCAGACTTGCTTTCATGGCATTGACAGCGGACTCCATGTGCGGATACAGGATCTGATAAAAATTTTTCCCGACAGGACAGGTATCGCTCCCCTCATACATTTTGAAAATTTCATCCGCATCCGGCGTCTCCACTGCCTGATAAATGTCCCATAAGGTAATATCCTTTGGCTCTCTGGCCAGA
>JAJPYH010000144.1 GCA_021205045.1 Lachnospiraceae bacterium
ACGCCGGGCAACGTGATGGCTGCCATTACCTACCTGACATACATTTTAAACAGTGTGATGATGTTTGCCATGATTTTCCAGAATGTCTCCAGAGGAATGGCCTCCTGGCGCCGGATCAAAGCTGTCCTGGACTGTGAACCGGTGATTGCGGACGGACTTTCAGACAGCTCCAAAGGCTCTGATACCGGCCGCGTGGAGCTGCGCCACGTATCCTTCGCCTATCCCAACGGGGGCGGAGAACAGGTTCTCACCGACATCAATCTGACCATCGCACCGGGCGAGACTCTGGCTTTTCTGGGCACCACAGGCAGCGGCAAATCTTCCCTGGTCAACCTGATCCCCAGGTTTTATGACGCCACAGAAGGGGAAGTTCTGGTGGACGGCAAAAATGTAAAGGATTATAAAGTTTCCGAACTGCGCGACAAAGTTGCCATTGCCCTGCAGAAAAGTGAGCTCTTCAGTAAAACCATCCGGGAAAATATTTCATGGGGAAATCCCAATGCCACCGACGAAGAAATTCTGGCTGCTGCCGACGCCGCCCAGGCAACAGAATTCATCTTTTCCAAACCGGAGGGACTGGATACTATGGTGGCGGAAAAGGGCATGAGCCTTTCCGGCGGCCAGAAGCAGCGTCTCTCCATCAGCCGTGCCCTTTTAAAGAACGCAGAAATCCTGATCTTCGATGATGCTACCAGTGCCCTGGACTTAAAGACAGAGGCAAAACTTTATGAGGCATTACGGACAACTTATCAGAATGTGACCAAGATCATTATTGCGCAGAGAATCGCTTCCGTCCGCAGTGCGGACCGGATCGCCGTCATTGACAATGGAAGGATTGTAGCCTGCGCGCCCCACGATGAACTGATGCAAAGCTGTGAGCTTTATCAGGACATCTACCGGTCCCAGCTGAAGGAAGGAGGCGAGATTTATGGCGAATAACAGTTCCGGTTCCAATAATACTCGCATGCAGAACAATATTCGGATCGGCGGCCGGGGACCCGGACGCAATCAGGAGGTGGAAAAGCCCAAAGACGGCAGACAGACTTTGGGGCGGCTGCTTCAGTATTTCAGCAGCGAAAAAGCTCTGATCGCGGGGCTTCTTCTGGTCGTCGTTTTTCTGGTGCTGTGCTCGGTTTTCGCGCCCAAGCTGCAAAGCGATGCCATTGACAAAATCACCAACGGAGATTTTGACGGACTGCCAGGCGTTCTCGCCGTCATGATGATCCTCTATATTATCTCCGCTTTCAGCACATTGTTTCAGTCCAGAATCAGCGCCTTTTTAAGCCAGCGCATCGTCCGCCGGATGAGAGAAGATCTTTTCCGCAAGATTGTGAACCTGCCGGTCAAATATCTGGACACCCATTCTCACGGCGATATTATGAGCCGTATGACCAATGACGTGGAAAATATTTCCAACATTGTCTCCCAGTCTCTGAGCACACTGGTAAACGGCGTCCTCACCATCATCGGAACCGTCATCATGATGGTCTGCATCTGCTGGCAGCTGGCCATTCTTTCCTGCGTGACGGTGATTCTGACTCTGATTGTGACCAGACTGATTACCAGTAAAATGCGGATCTTTTCCCGGAAGCGCCAGAAGCTTCTCGGAGAGCTGAACGGAACTGTGGAGGAAATGGTAACCGGATATAAGACAGTGGCCGCCTACAATCATCAGCCTCAGGTCATCGGGGAATTTGAGGCCACCTCCGATGAACTGACCCGGGTAGGCATTATCGCCGAGGTTATCGGCGGCTCCATGGGACCCTTAATGAATGTCATCAGCAACATCGGCTTTGTACTGATTGCTGCCTTCGGCGGATACTACGCCATTCACGGCCTGATTTCCGTAGGCGTGATTTCCGCCTTCATTGTGTACGCCAAGCAGTTTGGCCGTCCTATCAATATGATTGCCGAGGTATACGGACAGATCATTACCGCCCTGGCCGGAGCTGAACGAGTATTTTCCATCATGGATGAGGCCGATGAAGACAAGAGTGGTGCCGATACCATGGAAAATGCCAAAGGCGTTATCTCCTTCAGAAACGTGAATTTTTCTTATGTTCCCGGAAAGCAGGTGCTGTATGATTTCAGCCTGGACATATACGCCGGACACAAGGTCGCTCTGGTGGGTGCCACCGGCAGCGGTAAAACCACCGTGGTCAACCTGCTGATGCGTTTCTATGATATCGACAGCGGTGAAATTTTAATCGACGGCGTCAATATTAAGGATATCGACTGCAATACCCTGCGGCACAACACTGCCATTGTTTTACAGGACACGGTGCTGTTTTCCGACACAGTCCGCAACAACCTGAAATACTCCAACACCCAGGCCACGGATGAGGAGATGGAGCGGGCCGCCCGCATGAGCAACAGCCACAATATGATCACCCATCTGCCAAAGGGCTACGACACAGTGCTGACCGAATCCGGACAGAACCTGAGCCAGGGGCAGCGCCAGCTGCTCTCCATCGGGCGCGCTTTCCTTGCCCAGCCCCGGATTCTGATTCTGGATGAGGCCACCTCCAGTGTGGACACCCGCACAGAGCAGAATATCCAGGACGCCATGGTGAAGCTGATGCAGGACCGCACCAGCGTGATCATCGCCCACCGCCTCTCCACCATCCGGGACGCAGACTATATCGTGGTCATGGATCAGGGACGGATTGTGGAAACCGGAAACCACGAGGAGCTGATGGCCGCCAGGGGAAGATACTACGAACTGTACATGACGCAGTTTGCGGGGAATCAGACATAAACATGCTTCCCCCATTTCCAGAACCTTTGAAGCGACACTCAGCGGAGGGGCCTGTTACGCAGGGCTCCTCCACTTTATTTTGCGTGCGGATCGCATATCCAGCCGACAGAATATCCGTTTCAGCCACTGCGGCACACAGTATTTTCATGGAATACACTTTGACATATTGTCAAAAACAAAGTATAGTGTATCTATGCGGCGTCAGGGCTGCACAACACTTTTACAGGAGTTTTATCATTATGGAAAAAATCACAAGCTTCACGATAGACCATCTCCGGCTCTTGCCCGGTATATATGTATCCAGAAAGGATCAGGTCGGCGACTCCACAGTGACCACCTTCGACATCCGCATGACCGCCCCCAACAGGGAGCCTGTTATGAACACGGCAGAGGTTCACACCATTGAGCATCTGGGAGCCACGTTTCTGCGCAACCACCCTCAGTGGAAGGATCGCGTGATTTACTTCGGCCCCATGGGCTGCCGAACCGGCTTTTACCTGCTTCTCACCGGCGACCTGACAAGCCGGGCCATTGTACCACTGATGGAGGAAATGTTTTCCTTTATGGCGACTTACACAGGCGAGGTGCCAGGTGCCAGTCCCAGAGACTGCGGCAATTATCTGGATATGAATCCGGGAATGGCCAGACTTTTATCTCAAAGATTTCTGGATGAGGTCATCTGTAATATCACTGAAGAAAGACTAAATTATCCGCAGTAAGTGACAGTCAGTCCCCAAACCCCATCCCACCAAAAGGGCTTCATTGCCGAAACCTATGCTCCGTATCCATTCCGGCAATCCTTTCAGTATCTAAACTTGTTGTATGAGGGAATCCCATGAAAAATGTCATCATCATCGGCGCAGGCCCCGCCGGCCTGACCGCAGCCTATGAACTTTTACACAGCCCCAAAAAAGAAGACTTCAACGTCATCATTTTAGAGGAATCCGGCGTCATCGGCGGCATTTCCCGTACTGTCCGGGTAGCCGGAAGCAACGGAAAAGACGGCCGGGGCAACCGGATGGACATCGGCGGACACCGCTTTTTTTCCAAGAATCAGGAGGTTATGGACTGGTGGGCAAAGATGATGCCCCTCCAGGGAGCAGATGCCTTCGATGATAAGCTGTTGGGCAGAGAAAAAGCCTTAAATCCGGGCGGGCCGGATCCTGAGAAGGAGGATCGGGTCATGTTGCTGCGTCATCGCGTCAGCCGCATTTATTACAGACACAAATTTTTTGATTATCCCATCAGTCTGAAATGGCAGACCTTTTATAATATGGGCTTTGCGGCCACGGTCCGGGCAGGCTTTTCCTATCTTGCAAGCTGTATGCATAAGCTTAAGGAGACCTCCCTGGAAAATTTCTACCGCAACCGCTTTGGGAAGGTACTCTATTCCATGTTTTTTGAGGGCTATACAGAGAAACTCTGGGGCAGACATCCCAGTGAGATTTCCGCAGACTGGGGTGCCCAGAGGGTGAAGGGTCTTTCCGTCACAGCCATTATTAAGGATGTATTCGGCAAAATCTTTGGCGGCAAAAACCGGGAAGTGGAAACCTCTCTGATCGAAGAGTTCTGGTATCCCAAGTTCGGTCCCGGACAGCTTTGGGAAACTGTGGCAAAGGAAGTGCGAAAAGCCGGGGGACAGATTCTTTTCCACAGCAACGTCACCAGCTTTGAAAAAAATAAGGACGGTTCTGTATCAGCTGTGCTTTACGAAACAGAGGCGGGGACACAGCGTCTGGAGGCAGATATCGTGCTTTCCAGCATGCCTGTGAAGGATCTGGTAACAGGTATGCCGGATGCTCCGGATCAGATCCGCGAAATCGCCAACGGACTTCCCTACCGCGATTTTGTAACAGTTGGACTTCTGGTGCCGTCCTTAAAGCTGGAAAATAAGACAAATATCAAAACATTGAACAATCTGGTACCTGACTGCTGGATCTATGTGCAGGACACCGGTGTGAAACTGGGCCGTATCCAGATTTTCAATAACTGGTCTCCCTATATGGTGGAGGATCCGGAGCACACTGTCTTTATCGGCCTGGAGTACTTCTGTCAGGAGGGCGATGATTTCTGGAATATGTCCTCCAGAGACTGCGCCGATTTTGCCATCAATGAACTGGTCTCCATGGGCGTGCTGAATTCCAGAGGGGACGTCATCGGCTTCCACAGAGAACGTGTGAAAAAGGCTTATCCGGCCTATTTTGACACCTATGATCAAATCGGTGAAGTGCAAAAATGGCTGGATAGCATGGGAAATCTTTACTGCATCGGCAGAAACGGTCAGCACCGTTACAATAATATGGATCATTCCATGGCTACCGCCTTTGAAGCAGTCAAAAATATCCTCAGCGGCCGGGAAGATAAATCAAATGTATGGAATGTAAATACCGAACAGGAATATCATGAAGAAAAGAAGAACTGATATCACCGGCACTATGCTCGATGAATCTTTGATAAAATCTTTGATATATGAAGTAAAGCAACGATAATTTGGGGAGGAGAAGATCATGAGAATCGTAGTAAAAGTAGGCACCTCCACTCTGGCACATGCCACCGGCAACACCAATATCCGGCGCGTGGAAACCCTGTGCAGGGTGCTTAGTGATATTAAGAACGCCGGTCACGAGGTACTGTTGGTTTCCTCCGGCGCCACCGGCATGGGCTCCGGCAAACTGGGCCTGCTCAAAAAGCCGGAGGATATTTCCACCAAGCAGGCAGCAGCAGCGGTAGGCCAGTGCGAGCTGATGTACACCTATGACAGGTTATTTCAACAGTATAATCACTGTGTGGCGCAGGTACTGCTGACCCGCTCTGATATCGAGGATCCCACCCGCAGAGCCCATCTGCACAACACTTTTTTCCGGCTGCTGGATTTCCATGTTCTTCCGGTAATCAACGAAAATGACTCCGTAGCGACAGAGGAATTCTTCATCGGAGAGAACGACTCTCTGGCAGCTTTGGCCTCTACCATTGTGGAGGCTGATCTGGTGGTGCTGCTTTCCGACATTGACGGACTTTTTACCGCAGATCCCCGCAGAGATCCGGACGCCAGACTGATCGAAAAAGTGGAGGAAATTACCCCGCAAATGCTGCGACAGGCCGGCGGCAGCGGCAGCGACTTCGGAAGCGGCGGGATGGCCGCCAAACTGAACGCCGCTCAGATCGCCATGAACGCCGGTATTGATATGGTCATTGCCAACGGTTCCCACCCGGAAATTTTATATGATATTATTGAAGGGAAACATGTGGGAACCCGCTTTATTGCACGAAAGGAGACTTCATGATCACCACCGCGGAAATTCTTACACGCGCCAAAGCGGCTGCGCCGACACTTCTCACTGTCAGCACAGAGCAGAAAAATCAGGCTCTGGAGGCCATGGCTTTTGCTCTTCTGTCACAGACAGATCACATTCTCGCAGAAAATGAAAAGGATATGGAACGGGCCAGAGGACATATCAGTGACGTCATGCTGGATCGTCTGCTGCTGACCAAAGCCCGGATTCAGGGCATGGCGGACGGCATTCTTGCCGTAGCAAAGCTGCCGGATCCTGTGGGACGTATTCTGAAAGAAACCGTGCGGCCGGACGGACTGGTCATACAGAAACGGGCCGTACCCATGGGCGTCATCGCCATTATTTATGAAAGCCGCCCCAATGTCACCAGCGACGCAGCAGCACTCTGCATCAAAAGCGGCAACGGCTGTGTACTGCGCGGCGGCAAAGAAGCCTTTTTGTCCGCCAACGCCATCACACAGGCCCTGCAGGACGGGCTGAGCACGGCCGGGCTGAATCCCGATCTGGTGCAGCTCATACAGGATACCACCCGGCAAAGCTCCATGGAACTGATGACAGCCACCGGATATGTGGATCTTCTGATTCCCCGCGGAGGTGCCGGTCTGATCCGGGCCTGCGTGGAAAACGCCACCGTCAACTGCATTGAAACCGGCACAGGCATCTGCCATGTCTATGTAGACAAAGCCGCCGATCTGGATATGGCTTTAAATATCATTAACAACGCCAAGACCAGCCGTCCCAGCGTCTGCAACGCCGAGGAGGTCTGCGTGGTTCATTCCGCAGTAGCAGAGCGCTTTCTGCCCATGCTGAAAACCCGTCTTGCAGATGAGCGTGCAGCCGCCGGACTGACCCCTGTGGAGCTTAAACTGGATGAGCGCGCTGCACAGATCATCCCGGGTACCCCGGCAGGCCCACAGGACTTCGATACCGAATTCCTGGACTATATCCTGGCGGTGAAGGTGGTAGATTCCGTGGAGGAAGCCATCTCTCATATTTCAGCGCATACCACCCATCACTCGGAGGCAATTGTCACTGCCGACAGGGCAGCCGCGGATCTGTTTGTCCAGACCATTGACGCGGCGGCGGTATATGTCAACTCTTCCACCCGTTTTACGGACGGCGGCGAATTCGGCCTGGGCTGTGAGATGGGTATTTCCACCCAGAAGCTCCACGCAAGAGGGCCCATGGGACTGGAGGAGCTGACCACTTACAAGTATATTATCCACGGAAACGGACATGTAAGATAGAAAGGAGCTAACTGTGTACACTGCAGGTTTCATCGGCTGCGGCAATATGGGTTCCGCCATCGCCGCCGCCGTCTCGAAGGTCATAGAGCCTTCTCAGATTTTACTTGCCAATAAAACCGCTTCAAAAGCAGAAGCACTTGCCGCACAGCTTGGCTGCCATGCAGGCACCAACGCAGATGCGGCCAGAAACTGCACTTATATTTTCCTCGGTGTAAAACCTCACATGATGGCGGACATGATCGCACCATTGCAGCCCATACTGCAAAAGCGCACAGATGCCTTTATCCTGGTGACCATGGCCGCCGGCCTTTCCATCGCCGATGTCCAGTCCTTTGCCGGCGGCGCTTACCCCACAATCCGTATTATGCCTAACACCCCTGTTTCCATTGGGAAAGGAATGATACAGGCCTGCGCGTCCCCGGAGGTGGAGGAAAAGATCCTGCAGGACTTTCAAAACCTCATGTCAGCCTGCGGACGACTGGATTTTCTGCCTGAAAATCTGATCGACGCGGCCAGCGCCCTGTCCGGCTGCGGCCCCGCTTATGTTTATCTGTTTATCGAGGCTCTCGCCGACGGCGCTGTGGAATGCGGACTGCCCCGGCAGAAAGCCCTCGATTACGCCTGCCAGACGCTGATCGGCTCAGCATCTCTGGTATTGGAAACCGGAAAGCATCCCGGCGAGCTTAAGGACGCGGTTTGCTCCCCCGGCGGCACCACCATTGCCGGAGTACACGCCCTGGAAAAAGGGGGGTTGCGAAATGCCGCCATGGACGCGGTAAAAGCGGCCTACGACAAAACAAAACAGTTAAAGAAATAAAGAGGCAACACTTCTTTGGAAATCTGTTCACTTATGACCGGACATACATCAAATAAGGGAGAGTTTTTAAATGAGTAAAATAGGAATCATCGGCGCCATGGATCTGGAGGTTGCCGCTTTAAAGAAACAAATGATCTGCGAAAATAAACTGACCTGTGCCGGCATGGAATTCTGGGAGGGGAGTCTGAATGACACCAGTGTCGTTATCGTTCAGAGCGGTATCGGCAAGGTTCTGGCGGGAATCTGTGTACAGATCCTGGCGGATCAGTTTCACGTCACTCATGTGATCAACACCGGCGTGGCCGGTTCCTTAAACGCATCGCTGGACATCGGCGATATCGTGGTCTCAAAAGACGCTGTCTATCATGACTTCGATGTCACAAAGCTGGGCTATGCACCCGGCCAGGTTCCCGGTCGGGATATGGTCAGCTTTGCCGCCGATCCGGCCCTGATCGCCGCCGCTGTGAAGAGCTGTGAGCTGGTCAATCCCGATATTCACTGTGTAGTCGGCCGGGTTGCCAGCGGAGATCAGTTTATTTCCGACCAAAGTACCAAAGAACGTATTATCCGTATGTTTGACGGCTTCTGCGCTGAGATGGAGGGCTGCGCCATCGCTCAGGCCGCCACTGCCAACTGCATCCCCTTTGTCATTATCCGTGCCATTTCTGACAAAGCCGATGACAGTGCTCAGATGGATTATCCCACTTTTGAAAAGGCCGCCGCACACCACAGTGCCCTGCTGGTAGCAGATATGGTAAAAAACATGGTGTTAGTCAGCAAAAGGGTCGTTCGATCAGATCAGCAGTAAGCCAGCCT
>JAJPYH010000145.1 GCA_021205045.1 Lachnospiraceae bacterium
CTGGCATAAAATCAAATGAAGGTATAGCCAGTTAATTATTATTCGATGTACTAGCATTGTGAGCGCTGTGATGTACCGGCGATGAGCTGTGCAGATGAAAAACAAAAAAAATGCGGCGCGAGGTACCGTTGCGGAGTTTTGCAAAGAGCCAGAGGGCTTATCCCGAAGTATCGGTAAGAGCGTGGCAAGCTCAGCAGGGTATCGCTGAGAAAAATGGAAAGAATACCGGGATATAGAAGGAGGAGCAGCATGAAAGATACAGGAATCATCCGGGCCATTGACGGTCTGGGCAGGATCGTGATCCCAAAGGAGATCAGAAAGACCTATCGGATTAAGGAAAATGATTCTATGGAAATATATACTAATCAGGAGGGAGAGATTATCCTGAAAAAATATTCCCCCATCGGGGAGTTATCGGCCTTTGCGAAGGAGTACGCGGAGAGCCTGGCCCAGGTCAGCGGCCATGTGGCGGCCATCACAGACCGGGACAGTGTGGTGGCGGTGTCCGGCGGTCTGAAGGGGATGCGGGGCAAGGCCATCAGTGATGCTTTAGAGGAGCGCATGAACCGGCGGGAGATGGTGGTGGCCACTAAGGGGGAAGAGGCATACGTGCCAATTCTGGATGAGATGCCCAAGGAAGCCGAGAGTGTGGCGGTGAATCCGATCCTTTCTGCGGGGGATGTGGTGGGCAGTGTCTGTCTGATTGGCACAAAGGTTGGTGAGAGGCTGGGTGAGGTAGAGAAGAAGCTGATCCAGGCAGCTGCGGGATTTCTGGGAAAGCAGATGGAAGTATAATGGGGTGTCCTCTGCCATGAGGTAAGCAGGTTTGAAGCTGCAGGGCGGCAAAGCTGTGGATTGCAGAGGTAAGTAGGCTTGGCCCGGTAAAATCCGGTATAGCTGTGGACTGTAGAGGAAAACAGGCTTGGCCCGGAAAATCGGCAAAGCTGTGGATTGCAGAGGTAAGCAGGCCTGGCCCGGCAAAATCGGTATGGCTGTGGGTAGCGGCGGTGTGAGGTAAAATTCGCGGTCACCTTCAGAAAGAGGTTGCATTCAGGTCGAAATAAGTATAAAATTAGAGCAGCTTTTGGAACCCGGAATGGAATAAAATAGCAGATTTCGTTATTTTTCAGGGCCGTCAATCATGGATGGCTGTGAATGACAGTCAGAGTTGTTTCATTCCAGGGCTTTCTTTTGGAGGAAGATTCAGGTGAAAATTATTGTTGCGGGAGACGGTAAGCTGGGCTCCAGCGTGACCCGTCAGCTTTCTTTGGAGGGAAATGACCTGACTGTGATCGATCAGAAGGCGTCTGTGCTGGAGAGCAGCGAGGGGCGCTATGACGTGATGTCCATTCAGGGCAACTGCGCCGCCATGGATGTGCTCAGCCAGGCCGGGGCGAAAACGGCGGACCTTCTGATCGCCGTGACCAACAGTGATGAGGTCAATCTGCTGTGCTGTCTCACGGCCTTTGGCATGAACCCTCACATACATACCATTGCGAGGATACGGAATTCGGAATATCAGGAGCAGATCTACAGGATGCGGGATATTTTCGCCCTGTCCATGACTGTGGACCCGGACAGACAGACCGCGGTGGAGATGGAGCGGCTTTTGAAATATCCGGGCTTTCTGCAGCGGGAACCCTTCGCCCATGGCAGGGTGGAGCTGGTGGAGTTAAAGATTGAGAAGGGCAGCAGGCTCTGCGATGTGGCCATGAAGGATCTGCACCGCACGGTCAACTGCAATGTGCTGGTCTGCACGGTGGTCAGAAACGGTACCGCTCTTTCCCCTGACGGTAATTTTGTCTTAAAAGAGGGGGACAGGGTCTATATTACCGCGGCCATCAATGAGCTGAGTACCCTGCTGAAAAATTTAAATGTGATTACTCATAAGGTCCGGGCCGTGCTGATCTGCGGAGGCAGCAGGTTTGCCGTATATCTGACGAAGCTTTTGCAGAGAAGCGGCATCAGTGTCAAGATTATTGAAAAGGATCAGGAGCGGTGTGAATATCTGGCGGAAATTCTGCCAAAGGCGGAGGTGATCTGCGGCGACGCCAGCAAGGATTATCTGTTGGAGGGTGAGAATATTTACCGATATGACGCTGTGATCAGCGCCACCGGTCTGGACGAGCTGAATATGATTATTTCCATGTATGCCCTGCACTGCGGCGTACCTCAGGTGCTGACCAAACTGGGGCGGGGCATGGAGGTCAACGGCAGCATCATCAGCAGCATGAATCTGGGCAGCACCATTGCGCCCAAGGACCTGTGCTGCAACAGTATTGTCCAGTATGTGCGCGCCGTGAAAAATCAGACCGGCGCGGCGCTGGCGGTGTACTCCATCGCCGGCGGACAGGCGGAGGCGGTGGAATTCCGCATTGACGACACCTGTCTGCACTGCGGCGAGCCGCTTAAAAGGCTGAAGACCAAAAAGAATGTGCTGGTGGCCTGCCTGTCCAGGGGAGCCTATACGGAGATTCCCAACGGCGATACCTATTTTCAGGTGGGCGACACCGTGGTCATCGTGGTCAGCGGCGGCGGTGTGATTTCTAATTTCAATGAAATATTTGTGTGACGGGGATGAACCATGAATTATAAAATGAAGGGAAAATTTGTGGGCCTGATTCTCGTGCTGGAGGCTGTTTTCATGGTACCGGCCATGCTGATCGGCGTTTATTTCGGGGAGAGAAAAGCGGTGATCTGTTTTGCGCTGACGATTTTTCTGGCGCTGGCGCTGGGGCTGCTGCTTGGCGTGTTTGGACGGGGCAGCAGAAGCGTGTTCCGGGCCAAGGAAGGTCTGGCCTGCGTGGGCTTAAGCTGGGTATTCATGAGCATTCTGGGGTGCCTGCCCTTTTATCTGTCCGGAGAAATCCCCAGTTATATTGACGCTTTTTTTGAGATTGTGTCCGGTTTTACAACCACCGGGGCTTCCATCCTTTCGGAGGTGGAGAGTCTGTCTAAAAGTATGCTTTACTGGCGTTCCTTCAGCCACTGGATCGGAGGCATGGGGGTGCTGGTATTTTTGCTGGCCTTTATGCCCGGACGGGATGAGGGCGGCTTTACCACCCATCTGCTGAAGGCGGAGAGCCCGGGACCCAACGTGGGGAAACTGGTGCCCAAAATGAAGGATACGGCGTCCATTTTGTATATGCTTTACTGTATTCTGACTGTGCTGGATATTATTTTCCTGCTGGCCGGCGGACTGGATCCTTTGAGCGCGGTGTGCATTGCCTTTGGCACGGCGGGCACCGGCGGCTTCGGCGTCCTGTCGGATTCCATTGCCAGCTACAGTCCTTATATTCAGAATGTGTGTACGGTGTTCATGCTGTTGTTTGGTGTGAACTTCAGCTGTTATTACTTATTAACGATTCGGAAATTTAAGGATGTATGGAAGGATGAGGAGCTGCGCACCTATCTGGGGATTGTGTTCGGCAGCGTTGTGCTGATTGTCTGGAATCTGCGCGGTTATTACGATACGCTGGCGGAAACTGTGCGCCACGCGGCCTTTCAGGTGGCCAGCATCATCACCACTACCGGTTTTGCCACCACGGACTTTGATCTGTGGCCCAATTTTTCCAGGGCGCTTCTGCTGATGTTGATGATTGTCGGTGCCTGCGCGGGCAGCACCGGCGGCGGCTTCAAGGTGGGGAGAATGCTCTTGGTGATCAAGTCGGCGAAACGCTCCATCCAGCAGGTGGTCAGTCCCCGCAAGGTGCAGGTGGTGCGCTCCAACGGCTACAAGGTCAGCGAGAAGGTGCTTGCCAGCACCAACGCTTATCTGGCGGCCTATGTGATGATTATTATAGGAAGCTTTCTGCTGGTGTCGCTGGACGGATTTTCTGTTACCACCAGTTTGTCGGCGGTGCTGGCCTGTTTTAATAATATCGGGCCCGGACTGGAGATGGTGGGGCCTACGGGAAATTACAGTGAGTTCAGTATTTTTTCCAAGCTGGTGCTGATTCTGGATATGCTGGCAGGGAGGCTGGAGATCTTTCCAATTCTGATTTTGTTTTCCAGGAATACGTGGAAAAGACGGGGATAGATCGCGACAGGGGCTTTCGGGACGATTGGCGCAATATGAGATAGTTTTGGGCATAGTGATGTCTGCGTCAGCAGAAATGTCCGGCTGTTTCGAAAACGCTGGAACAGGTTTCTATGTGTCTGATTTGCGGTCGTAGGGCGGGGCATATATCCTTAGGACGCTTCATATAATGGTAAAAAGCGTTCTGAGGGGATTGAGTGAAGGACTATATCGCAGAACGGGCAACCGGAATTGCTGTTTATATTATTGAAAATAACGCTACCGTCAGACAGGCCGCGAAGGTGTTCGGAGTCAGCAAAAGTACTGTGCATCAGGATGTGGTTCACAGGCTGGGGCTGGTCAATCCGGGGCTGGCGAAGGAAGCCAGGAAGGTGCTGGATTTAAATAAAAGCGAGCGGCATATCCGGGGCGGGCTGGCTACCAGAGAGAAGTATCTCAGGCAGAAAAAATGAGGTTTACATGAATGTATCCGGTTGTCAGGGCGGCGTATGAGAAGGCTAAGATCAAAGCGGTTTACAGATAAAGGATCAGGTGTTCGGGAGATGTAAGCTCAACAGGGCGAAGTATGAGAAGGCTGAGATCAAAGCGGTTTACAGATAACGGGTCACTTGTCCAGGAGATGTAAGCTGAAGGACAGCTGCCTTATGAAGGCATCAAAACGGAAAGAAACAGGAGCCGATCGGGATGTCCCAGGAAATGAAGATCATCGCAAAAATACATACAGATTTCCCGACAAAATTCGGTGTTCCCAGGCAGAGCGGCCTGGTGGATGCTCTGAAGGGGCGGATTGTTTTTTTGCCGGAATACCGGCAGCCGGAGGCCTTTCGGGGGCTGGAGGAGTTCTCTCACATCTGGGTTTTGTGGGAATTCTCTCAGGCGAAGAGGGACAATTGGGCGGCCACGGTGACGCCGCCTCGCCTGGGCGGCAGGGTTCACATGGGTGTTTTTGCCACCCGTTCGCCCTTTCGCCCCAACCCGGTGGGGCTTTCCTGCGTGAAGCTGGACGAGATCAAGTTTGATGAAAAACTGGGTCCGGTGCTCCATGTATCCGGGGTGGATATGGTGGACGGCACGCCGGTGTACGACATCAAGCCTTATCTGCCTTACGCCGACGCCCATCCGGAGGCCAGCGCCGGGTTTGCGGAAAAGACGGCGGTTCATGAGCTGCAGGTTACTTTTCCGGAAGAGGAGCTGCGGAAGTTCCCATTGGACAAGCAGGCGGCGGCGGTGGAAATTCTCAGGCAGGATCCCGGGCCGATTTACCGTAAGAGCGAGGACCAGGTGTTTAAGCTGGAATTTGCGGGGTGGGATATTCATTTCACGGTGCAGGGGGAAGAGCTGAAGGTGGCGGAAGTGGTGAGGAGAGAAGGGCGCTGAGGGTACCATAGGGGTCTTTGTTTCGCTTCGGCCGTTGCTGGACAAGCGCCACCGGTGCTTAGCAACTGCAACGATCATGCCTTTTTGTCGCCTTATAGTGAACGACATTAGCAATTTTACTTTGAAGTCAACACGGTATATGCCGAAAGTAAAAATGTTTTTTTATTTACTATAATGATAGTATTACCATGAGCCATTAAAGCTAAAAAAGTGTTCAGCAAGGGCGGCGTGGCTATAGATAGCAGTAATCTGAGAATGTGATGTAATATTTTGACAGATATGGTTGAAGCGGATATAATAGGCTGGACGAAAAAACTGATGGAGGGGTTTATGGACAAGAGAGAAACCGTCATTGTGCTGGATTTCGGCGGACAGTACAACCAGTTGGTGGCGCGCCGGGTGCGCGAGTGCCATGTGTACTGCGAGATTTATTCTTATAAAACGGATATTGCGAAGATTAAGGCGATGGCGCCGAAGGGCATTATCCTGACCGGCGGGCCAAACAGCTGTTACGAGGAGGGGGCACCCACCTATAATAAGGAACTTTTCGAGCTGGGGATTCCGGTGCTGGGACTGTGCTATGGAGCGCAGCTGATGCAGCATATTCTTGGCGGCAAAGTGGAGAGAGCCGACAAGCGCGAGTACGGGAAGACAGAAATTTCGGTGGATACCTCCTCCGCGCTGTTTACCGATGTGTCGCCGAACACCACCTGCTGGATGAGCCATTTTGACTATATTTCCAGGCTGGCGGAGGGCTTTGTCTGCGTGGCTCACAGCGCGGACTGCCCGGTGGCGGCCTGTGAAGACAGCGATCGTAAGCTGTACGGCATTCAGTTCCATCCGGAGGTGCTGCACACCCCGGAGGGCACGAAGATGCTTTATAATTTTGTGCGCGGTGTTTGCGGTTGTGCCGGGGACTGGAAGATGGATTCCTTTGTGGAACAATCGATTCGCACTATTCGGGAGAAAGTGGGCGACGGCAAGGTGCTCTGCGCCCTTTCCGGCGGTGTGGATTCCTCTGTGGCCGCAGTGCTGCTCTCCAAGGCGGTGGGCGACCAGCTGACCTGCGTTTTTGTGGATCACGGTCTGTTGCGCAAAAATGAGGGCGACGAGGTGGAGGCGGTGTTTGGTCCCTCCGGCAATTACAACCTGAACTTCATCCGGGTCAACGCCCAGCAGCGCTTCTACAGCAAGCTGGCCGGAGTCACAGAGCCGGAGCGAAAGCGCAAGATCATCGGCGAGGAATTCATCCGCGTCTTTGAGGAGGAGGCCAAAAAGATCGGCGCCGTGGACTTCCTGGTGCAGGGCACCATCTACCCCGACGTGGTGGAGAGCGGTCTGGGCGGCGAGTCCGCCGTCATCAAATCCCACCATAACGTGGGCGGCCTGCCGGATTATGTGGATTTCAAGGAAATCATCGAGCCCCTCCGCGACCTGTTCAAGGACGAGGTTCGCAAGGCTGGTCTGGAGCTTGGCCTTCCGGACTACCTGGTATTCCGCCAGCCCTTCCCCGGCCCCGGTCTGGGCATCCGTATCATCGGAGAAGTGACCGAGGAAAAGGTGCGCATTGTCCAGGATGCCGACTTTATTTACCGTGAGGAAATCGCCAAAGCGGGACTGGACGGGGACATCAATCAGTATTTCGCAGCCCTGACCAATATGCGCTCCGTGGGCGTTATGGGGGATGAGAGAACCTATGACTATGCTGTGGTGCTGCGCGCCGTGAGGACCATTGACTTCATGACGGCGGAGGCGGCCCAGGTGCCTTATGAGGTGCTGAACCGGGTGATGAACAGGATTATCAATGAGGTGAGAGGGGTCAATAGGGTGATGTATGATCTGACGAGTAAGCCGCCGGGGACGATTGAGTTCGAATGATACAGTAAAGCCGAAAAAGCCTTGAAAATAAAGGGTTTTTCGGCTTTTTTCTTTTGCAAGTGTACCAGAATTGTACCACTTTTTCAGACTTTAAGATTTTTAATATTATCCTGCCAGGCTGCCGGGGAGAGGTCCGCGCCGGACTCTTGATCCAGCCGGAGCGCCACATCGCCGTGCGCCTCTGGATAAAGGTGGCCGTACAGGTCAAGAGTGGTCTGGACCTTTTCGTGGCCCAGGCGTTCCTTTACAACCAGGATAGGGCAGCCCATGTGGATAAGCAGACTCGCGTGGGAGTGCCTGAGATCATGCACCCGGATTTTTTTCACTCCTGATTTTTTACAGCCTGCCAGCATGACAGTGTTTACATAGCTTTTGGTGTACGGGAACAGGCGCTCGTGTGGTTCGTAGTCCATAAGCCGGGAAGCATAATCCTGAACGATTTTACACAGGAACTCCGGCAGGGTGATGTTGCGGGTGCTTTTGTACGTTTTTGGATCCGATATAACCTCCTTGCCCTTTACCACAGCAAAGGATTTTGTTATATGGAGCATTTGCCCGGCGAAATCAAAGTCGGACAGGGTGAGCGCCAGAAGCTCCCCTTCGCGGATGCCTGTATAAAACAGCACGTTAAAAATACAGTACGGAGTAGGCCGGTCTATGGCCTTGATGAAGGTTTTGAACTCATCCTCCGTCCAGAACTGCATTTTGTCCGCCTTGCTTTTGCCCATGCTGCCAGCGGCCCGCGCAGGGCTACCGGACAGCTTATAATATTTTACGGCAAAATTTAAAATGGCGGAAAGCTGGTTATTGATGGTTTTTAAGTACGTTTTTGAATACCCTTTCCCGTCATTTTGTGATGGATCCATGAGCTGGTTTTGCCAGTTGCGCACGGTGATGGGAGTGATTTCATTTACAGCCATATCACCAAAGACCGGCAACAGCTTCGTGCGGATGATATGGTCTTTTGTTTCCCATGTGGATGCTTTAAGCCTGATTTGCATATCTGCTGAATACAGCTCCACCAGTGACCGGAACGACATATCACAGGACAGGCTGGCCTGCGCCAGAAATTCATTCTCCCACGCCTGAGCGTCTGACTTCCTGGTGAAGCCCGTGCGCTTTTTTTGAACCCTTTTACCGGTCCAATCTGTGTACCGGAATTTGCTGTACCACTTGCCTGTTTTAGGGTCTTTAGCAACTGACATTGACAGGCTCCTCCTCCTGAATGGTGCGGGCGGCTATGACCGTTTCAAACTCCCGGAGATACTGGATGTATGCGCCATAGTATGTATAGCCGGAAGCAGAAGCCGGGACATCGCGGCACTTAATGACTTTTGCTATTGTCAGATCGTGTGCCAGCTGATCCGGCGTGACCGGGAAATCCCCGGTGAGCATTTCTAAATTCTGCATAATACCCCCTGTTTAAATACCTTCTGTATTACCGACCTTTTCGAGCGTACCCTGTAAATCCACCCCGTGGTATTTTTCCAATATACCGCTGAGTGTTTCCGTGTAAGGGCATTTGCTGGAAATATACAGTATTTGATCTAAGAAATCGGAGATACAGATATAATTTTTTTCTGCGTCAACCCATACCGCACAAGGCCCCCAG
>JAJPYH010000090.1 GCA_021205045.1 Lachnospiraceae bacterium
CAATGAGGAAAAACTGAATGCGCTGAAAGCCGAATATCAAAGGATTGTAAAGCACCTGGACAGTCTGGAATATCTCGGGCAGCTGAGCGCATACTTTAAAAAGACACTGATCGAAATGTCAGAAAAGGTGGTAGACAATCTGGCAGCCAACTATGGAGCCGTAAAGGAAGGAGTGAGAGCTGTTATGGGAGGACAAATTCTGGAATATGAAGCAAAGACGATTCTGCGCCAGGGGCAAATGGAAAACCTTGTGCAGAACGTCCAGGCTCTGATGGAGACAATGAACTGGACTGCTGAACAGGCTATGGACAGTTTAAAGGTTCCTCAGGAAAAACGTGAGGCGGTTTACGCAAAGCTGTAAGATCAGGATCATGGATTTCAAATGGAATTCCGGAGATTTCCTGCTTTCAGGGTGAATTGCATGCATCAGGTGCTGAAAATGATGCAGCTTCTGATAAACTGCATTTATTCGAAGGATGTGAAAGGGGGACGCTGCGTCCCCCTTTTTACTGACTTTTAACTGATCTGCCAGCGGATATGGCTACCCTTCTCGTCCTTTGTCACAATGAGCTGATCCTCTATTTCCTGCTTCAGCTCCGTGACATGAGAAATCATTCCGATCAGCTTTGATCCGCCGGCCATCTGCTGCAGCACTCTGACCGCCTGATTCCTGGCGTTGTCATCCAGAGAGCCGAAGCCTTCATCAATGAACATGATATCGAGATTGACCGATGCGGAGCTTTCCTGAATCTGGTCGGCCATTCCAAGGGCAAGGGACAGGGCCGCCATGAAGGATTCCCCTCCCGAAAGAGTGCGCACCTCCCGCTCTTTTCCTGTGACATTGGAATAGACCATCAGATCCAGGCCTCTGTTGCGTCCCTCTCCGGCATGCTCGATATCCACCATCCGCAGCTCAAACTCCCCCGCCGACATTTCACCGAACCGGGCATTGGCGGCGTAAAGAATGTTCTGCAGATATTCCCTCTGTACAAAGGTCTCGATATCCATCCTGCTGCCAGTGTGCTTGCCCGCCAGCCTTTCATAGAGGCTGTCCAGCCTGTTGTATTCCCGCATGATTTCCGCCCGCCCTTCCAGCTGTGCGGAAAGATGCTCACGGATTTCCGTATTGGTGCGAACATCCGCTCGAATATTTTCGAGTCTTTCCTGCAATTCACGATATGCGTCTTCGGCCTTCCTGTATGCATTCTCAAGCGCCTCCAGATCCGGCTTTTCCCGGCCATTGATCGCCTGGCTTGATGTTTCGTATGCGCCTTTTGCCTCTGCTTTCCTTGTTTCATGTTCACTTACCCTTGACCGCAGCTTTTGAATATATGCTTTGGGATAGGTTTTTGTGATTTCCATCCATGCGGTTCCGGAAGTATGCTTTTCTTCCATCAGAAGCCGGTACTGCTTCTCCTTTGCTTTCGCAGCTTCCGTTTGCACCGGAAGCTCCTGCTGATATTTTGCAATCAGGGTCTGGGCCTCTTCCTTTGCGGATCTGGCTTTTATCGCCCTGGTTCTCGCTACTTCATATTCGCTGTTCTTTTGATCCCTGGCTGACTTTGCATTCGCAAGCACTTCCCGGGCCTCCGATTCTGTGGGAAAGGTCTTCTGCTCCTGTAGGCCCGAAAGGGCGGTCCTGGCGGCGGTCACTTCGTTTCCGGCATCATTTTCTGTCTGCGCAGCCGCCTGTGCTTCCGCCTTCAGAGTCTCCTTCCTTTCGTCCGCGCCTTCCAGCTGCTGCCTGATTTTGGCAAGCTGTGAGGCCTCGGCATTTAAGACTGCTTCCTGCTCTTTCAGCCGCCGCTCCCGATCCGTGCAAAGCTTCTCCAGCTCCGCCAGATTAATATTCTGTTCTTTCGGCTGCCGCTCCCGATCAGTCCAAAGCTTCTCCAGCTCCGCCGGATTAGTATTCCCGGTATTATTCATGAAACCCACGTCCTGACAGGCAGGATCAGACTGAGGGACAAAATCAGACTGAGATGGAAGATTAGTCTGAGAGGAAAGATCAGTCTGACGGGCAAGACCAGACTGCCTGACCTTTTCAAATAACCTTTCCAGACTCTGCCTGGAATTCTTCTCTCTCTCTTCCAGCAGCTGCACCGCCGCACCGGCTTCTGAAGACTGCTTTGCCATCCTGCTTTGTAAATCAGCAACCTCTTTCGCCAGATTCTCTACAATTTCTCTCGTCAGCTCCCGGTGCTCTTCCTTCAGCGTACATGGATTGGGATGCACCAACGACCCGCATACCGGGCAGGGCTGCTGGGGCCTCAGCTTCTCTTTTGCAAGATATCCTGCCTGCGCATCCAGAAAAACGCTTTGCTTCTGAAGGTATTCCTCATTTTTCGTCTTGTAATCCTGTGCAGCCTTCGCATAAGCCTGCTTTGCTTTTTCAGCCTTTCTTTTTTGGGCTTCTACGGATTTTGCTTCGTTCTTTGCAGAAGCAATATCGCTAATCAAATCCTGTGTTTCGCGCAGGTGATTTTCCCAAAGCTGTCTACGCACATCCACATCGCTTAACTCTTCCGCCTGTCTGCGCCATTCTTTTTCCCGGGCTTCATAGTCGGCCTGCTTTTTCACCGCCTTTTCAGAAGCCGCATGCGCCGTTTCCAGCTGCGACTCCTTCTTCTTTAGCTCCGATTCCGCCGACTTTATTTTGCTGAAAACGGCAATTGCCGCGTTCACCTGCTCCTGAGTCCGGGAGAAGCGCGCCAGCTCTTCATCGAGCTTTCCTTTCGCCTCAGTCTCCGCTGCCGCCAGCTGGTCGCTGACTGCCATCAGCTCCGGCAGCTTCTCCTGTATTTCATGAAGCTTTTCCTGCGTATCCGCAGCAATGCGGGCCGCATCCTGATAGCGCTGATAGCTCTGATTAATCTCATAGGCCGATTCGATGTCCGCAGAGAGCTTGAGCGCTTCACAGATTTCCTGCTCCTGCGCCTCACAATCAGCCATTTCCGCCCGGGCTTTTTCCATCTGAGCATAGGAATTCTGCAGTGTCTGCCCTACGGAACGGGCGTCACGGCATTTTTTCCATTCCGTCCCGGCGCTTTCATAATTTTTCTTTATTTCTGATTTCCTGTTTTCCAGCGACTCGCAAAGCCCCCGCAAATCCTCCAGAAAACGCTCCACCTCGGCAATATTCATACGCTCAGCGGACGTAATCCTCTTTTGCGCTGCCTTCATCTGCCCCGCATTCTCGCAGCCATCAGGAATGACGACATGGCTGATCTCATTCTGGATGATTGTGCGGATTTTCGCGATATCCGCATTCTTCTCCTGACGGCGGCTGGCAAGCTCGTCCACAATTTCCTGATACAGTCCGGTATTGAAAAGCTTTCGAAAGATTACCTTCTTTTCATCGGATCTGGCGCGCAGCAAGTCCATGAATTCCCCCTGCGCGATCATCGCCACCTGCATGAACTGGCTCTTCGTCAGCCCGACGATCTCCAACAGCTTTGCATCCGTCTCTTTATGATTCTGCGAATATTCCTTCCCGTCCGGCAGGAGCAATGAAACCGATTCCTTCTCTTCCTTTTGTCCCTCGCCGCGCCTTAGAGGACGAATATGGCGGGGTACGCGCCGCACGCAATATTCGCTGGTATTGGCGCCTTCCTGCTCA
The DNA here is from genome assembly GCA_021205045.1 of Lachnospiraceae bacterium. Taxonomy (GTDB): domain Bacteria; phylum Bacillota; class Clostridia; order Lachnospirales; family Lachnospiraceae; genus RGIG6307. Next base: position 3,620 of record JAJPYH010000090.1, read on the forward strand.
GAAAATAAGAGCTCCACAAAGGGCTCCAGCGACAAGTCCACAAAGTGGCTTTGCAGCTCCGTCCCATCCTTTTTATTATTTCCGGAGCTGGCCTCCCCATAAAGGGCAAATACCATGGCGTCAAAAATCGTCGTCTTCCCGGCGCCCGTGTCTCCTGTAATTAAAAACAGATTCTGGCTGGTCCGGGTAAAATCTATGATCGTCTTTTTTCCATAAGAGCCAAAGGCCTGCATGGTCAATTTCAGTGGTCTCATTCTAATGCGCCCCCATCACCGTATTAATCACATCCTGCAGGATATCCTGCTCGCCGTCATCCAGATCATTTAAAAGCTTCGCACAGAATTCGTATACGCTCATTTTCTTCTCCGGTTCATACGCCCTGGCGTAATTGACTCCTCCCTCCGCCTCTCTCCTGATTTCCAGGAGATTGGGAAAAGCATTCCTGATGCGATCCGTCACATCAATCACATTCAGATCCAGCTGATCCGTCAGCACAACCGTCACATAATCCGGGCATCCCTGCCCCAGAACCTCCTCCAGAGCGCCCCGAATCACCCGAACCTGGCGCAGGGGAAACAGCGGGATGACCTCTGTCATCACATTCCCTTTTTCGGCCAGATCTACCATGACGATTCCCTTCTGCTGCCCGGCTTCACTGACAGAGCATGCCAACGGCGTACCGGAGTAGCGGTGACAGTCATCGCCCAGCTTCATGGGCTTATGAATATGTCCCAGCGCGGCATAATCAAAGGCCTGCAGGATATCAGCCTTCACCTCGTCAATATTGCCGATGGTACGAATTTCAGAATCCATTCGCTCTATCATCTCCGCAGCCGTTCCCACAGGCAGATAAAACTGATGGCTTACCAGCACATTCCTCTCATTCTGATCCACTTTCTCCCGCCCGATTAACCTGTGCAGGGTCTCATTGTAAGTCAGGTTATTCCCATTCTCATCTGTGCCTGTAATCATCTTCACCATGGAGGGCTTCACAAAGGGAAGCAGATAAAAATTCACCGCGCCGTAATCATCGCGCAGCGTTACCTTCTCAATATGTTCCTCCGGCGTCTGCGGCGGCAGGCCAATCATATGAATTCTGTGGCGCGACAGGACGCTTCGGAACTGATTGACCCGGGGAGCACTGTCGTGATTGCCGCTGATCATCATAATCTCACACTCCGGCAAGGCCCGCGCCAGCCCGGAAATAAAATCATCAAAAATCTCCACCGCCTCCGCAGACGGAATCGCTTTATCATAAATATCCCCCGCTACGATGATGGCGTCGGGATGCTTCTCAACCGCAATATCAATCATCTGATTCAGAATATAAGTCTGATCCTCACTCAAATCCCGGTTCATCAGCTTCAGACCGATATGCAGATCAGATAAGTGAAAAAATCTCATGAAGGTCGCCTCCTGTACAGCCTGACAGCTGTCTGATCAATCAACATACAATCATACCCATGAACCTATTGTAGCACAATCCCCATGATGAATAAAGCAAATTATCCCGTTTCTTCGCACTTGAGTGCTCCCATTTCCTTCAACACAGTCTCATATGTCAGATGAACCGAAGAAAATGGTGATTAAGCAGAAGGTGACAGCCTCTCAAAGGAAGGGAACATCACTGGTTACAACTGCATAACATGAAAAAAAATGGAATTTTTTTATGGCTACAGTGATATTGGACGCGGGGCACGGCGGAAGTCAGTTGCGGAAAAAGTAAAAGAAAGGCAGCCGCTGTCCCTGAAAGAAAACGACTGCCCCAATGGAATAGTCTTCGCGCATGGACTATCACCATTTCTGCATAATATGTTCAGCGCCAAAGGTCATCTCCAGAAGTTCCGCCGCAATCTCTTTGCTGCAAACTCTCATCAGATTATCCTCAGCATCTTCTTTTGACAGCAAGTTCATACTTCCATACCAGACAATTTCATGATCAATCACCGCATAATGCTTACAGGAATCCTCCATAAGGCGGAGCTCAAATCCAGCTTTCCGTAGTCTTTCCATAAGCTCCATTCGTACATCATCCCTGCCATACATATAGACATCGGGATGCCAGGTAACAATCGTAACTTTAAGGCCTGACTCCTGTCGCTTTTCAAGCACAGAAATGATACGGTTTACCTTCTGATTGTTTAATCTTGGGCTAGATATTATAACCTCTTTCCTGGCCTCTTCAAGGTCTCTCCAGTATGTTTCCGCATACGTTTCTATATCGTAGATCGCATTTGCCTTCTGTTTTTCCCCGTTCATACTGACACAGATTTCATATCCGATTTTCTTATATGCCCTGAGCCTGGCGGCATACATTTTATCGAACTTTGGAATATGGCTGTCTACATAATCATAAACAATAACGTTTTCTTTCCCGTCATAATCCCTGTTCAAACGTCCGACATACTGTTCCACAACATTTTCTCCGGAGACCGGAGTCGCCATAAACAGCGTATCAATGCTCAAGCATAGCTTTCCGTATTTGGTATCGGTTTCTTTGATTGCATTTTCGTTACGCTCAAAGTACAGGTTTATAATCTGCAAGTCGTCCACGTGTTCACCTCCTTGCAACGAACTGAAGAGCCTTTTCACCTTATAAGTACCTTTTTTTCGCCGCAGGTTGCAAAAATCTTAAAAATTTTTGAAAAACTTTTCTCATAATATTATACCGTAGCGATGTGAATATTTCCACCGTTGCAATAGAAATACCCTTTTCCCTGAGATACGGTTTTCTAAAGCGTTCTTTTCGAGAACAAATAAGGACGTATATGGGATAAGCTCTGCCCCATATGTTTTACAGATGAAGAAACGGGAGACATCAAGTGAGAGAAAGGAAATCGGAAAAAATATCATACATAGTTGAACGAAAATTCCTCTCCCACTACACCGCCGAGGAAATGCTCAGCCGTCTGATCCGAACGCATTTACAAAAAACGGATGATTCTCTCAAAAATGAATTGGAAAATGTCGCTTCCTGCGGTACAATAGCCACAGGAACAGCGGTTGAAAGGACATTACCATGAAAAAACAAACTCTTTTCAACGTAGCTGAATATATCAGGTTATCCAGAGAGGATGGTGATAAGGCAGAAAGTGACAGCATCTCAAATCAGAGAAAACTGATCGCGGATTTTCTGAAGGGCAAGGATGAATTTGTGGTCTACGATACTTATGTAGACGACGGATTTACGGGTCTTAGCTTTCAACGGCCATCTTTCATGAGAATGATGGAAGACATCGAGGATGGAAATGTAAACTGCGTGATTGTTAAAGATTTATCAAGATTCGGGAGGGATTATATCGAGACCGGCAGATATCTGGAGCGTTATTTTCCGGATAACGATGTGCGTTTTATCGCCATTACGGACAATATTGACAGCATGAAACAATCCTATGACATCCTGCTGCCGATCAAAAATATTTTCAATGAACAATACGCCAAGGACATTTCAAAGAAGGTGCATGCCTCCATGAAGACCAAGCAGAAGGCCGGGGAGTTTATCGGGTCGTTTGCCTCCTACGGCTACAGGAAATCTCCCGCAGACAAAAACAAGCTGGTGATCGACGAATATGCTGCTGGTGTGGTGCGCCGGATTTTTCAAATGTACATCAGCGGATATGGAAAGATCAGGATTGCCGGAGTTTTGAATAAGGAAGGCATCGAGTGTCCATCCGAGTACAAAAAACTGAACGGCGAGAATTACCGCAACAGCCATAAGCTGGAAAGCACATCCTACTGGACATATTCTACGGTGAACCGCATACTGAAAAATGAGATGTACACTGGCAATATGGTACAGGGCCGGAAAACCCAGCGGATGAAGGGCCGTCAGCGCAGTGTGGACAAAGAGGACTGGATTATTGTGGAGCATACACATGAGCCCATCATTGATCCGGACACCTGGCAGAAAACGCAGGATCTGCTGAAACGCAGGACAAGAGAGCTTGATCTGCATTCCAATGTGTCGGTGTTCGCAGGTTTTTTAAAATGCGGCGACTGCGGCAGATCATTGGTAAAAAAAGGAGGAACCCCCGGCCATGGAAACGACATCATCCATTATTACTGCGGTACTTATGTGAGGTCCGGCAGAGAGTTTTGTACACCTCACGCAATCCCTTATTCCATCCTTGAGGAAATCATCTTAAACGATTTTAATACGATCATCCGAAACGTGAACAATCTGGCAGAGCTTCTGAAGCAAAATCAGGCACAGGAAAACTTTTTAAAACATCAAAACGACAATGAAAAAAATCGTTTAAAGGCCGAACTGGAAAAGACAGGCGCTCTTAAGAAAGCCATATACGAGGATTACCGGGAAGGACTGATTTCCAAAGATGAGTTTGTCACTTACAGACAGGATTATGTAAAAAAAGAAGAACTGTTCACAAAACAGCTTGAGGATATGGAAAGCCGACAGAAAAACAGGACCGCCGATCAGATAACGGAAAATCCCTGGGTAAAGCGGCTGCTCACGCTCCAGGGCATAGACCAGTTGGATCGCGACATTGTAGTGGTAATGGTTCATGAAATCAGGGTTTATGAAAATCACAGGATTCAGATCATTTACAATTTCTCAGACGAGCTGGCGCACTTATTCTCAGGCACCTATGAAAGCACTGGACAGAAAGGAGGTGAATAAAAATATGCAGATTGTAATGGATGAAAACGGGCAAAAGATCGTGGTTTTACCTGATATTATTTTCAAGAACAGACAGAATATTGACTGGTCTGCTGTGGAAAAATATTTGAAAAAATATCTGGGAAAAATCGTTACAATTATCGAAACACAGGATGTTGTATACATCGGGAACAAATTTCCAGACGAATACAAAGGTTCACAGTATACGAAACGTCTGAAAGGTTCAAGCGCCAAGGCAAAAGCAAACGCTTCACAGGCAATTCTGGAAATGCTGGAAATTGCCACCGATAAAACTTTTCATCATAATCGAAAGGACAAGCATTCTTACGACGCATGAAGTGGATGGTATTATTATCGGACACGTTTTGCAATGCCAATTTATGAAAGCGAAAAAAAGACAGATACATATAATGTTTACTCTGCTTGTCTGCTGGTAAACTGTGCATTAAATGGGAAATTATATTTATGATTAAAGTGACAAAAGGGTAAGCATTTTCAGCTTACTTCACAGAACCTTTAAAACAGAATGGTGTTAGTCAGCAAAAGGGTCGTTCGATCAGATCAGCAGTAAGCCAGCC
>JAJPYH010000304.1 GCA_021205045.1 Lachnospiraceae bacterium
CACATGCGCAAAAGCGTCCGCTGTGCGTCCGGCGCGGAAAAAGCACCGCTCATCTTTTTGCTTATGTGGGGGAAGTGACTGATTCTCAGTCAACATGAAAGGTATAATCAGTCTCTTACAAGCATACTTGACGAGCCTGATTATACCTTTCATGTCGGCTGTGAATAGTAACAAGAAATCAAAAGTCAGTAACAACTCTGTCATAAACCTCTTGTAATTTTATTTTAATTCAAGTATGATGAGGGGTGTTCGGGACGGTACAGGGCTGCTTATTTTGTGCGGCATGATATTTTGCCCCGGATCATCGACTGTAAGAAAGGATGAACCATGGTCAAAGTCGGAATTATAGGCTCCACAGGCTACGCCGGCAGCGAGCTTGTGCGTATTTTACTGAATCATAAAGATGTGAAGATTGTGTGGTATGGAAGCCGCAGTTACATAGAGAAGCCCTACGCGGAGGTTTACCGGAATTTTTTTACCCTGGTGGATGAAAAGTGCATGGATGACAACCTGGAGGCACTGGCTGAACAGGTGGATGTGATTTTCACCGCAACGCCCCAGGGATATCTGGCGGGACTCCTGACGGAGGAGATATTACAGAAGGTCAGGATTGTAGACCTTTCCGCGGATTTCCGTATCAGGGATGTGGCGGTGTACGAGAAATGGTACGGCATTGAGCACAAGTCCCCGCAGTTTATCGGGGAGGCGGTGTACGGGCTGTGCGAGGTCAACCGGGAGAAGGTCAAAGGGGCCAGACTGGTGGCCAATCCCGGCTGCTATACTACCTGCAGCATTCTGACCTGCTACCCCATGGTCAAAGAGGGACTGATTGACACGGACACCCTGATTGTGGATGCCAAATCCGGCACCTCCGGAGCAGGCCGGGGCGCAAAGCTGCCCAACCTTTTCTGCGAGGTCAATGAGAATATGAAGGCTTACGGCGTGGCTACCCACAGGCATACACCGGAGATTGAGGAGCAGCTTGGCTATGCCGCGGGTCAGCCCGTGTTGATCAGCTTCACCCCCCATCTGGTGCCCATGAACCGGGGAATTCTCGCCACCTGCTACGCGAAGTTAAAGCCCCTCTCGGACGGCACTCTGCCAACGGAGGAGCAGATCCGCGCCGTTTATGAGAAGTATTACGGAGAGGAGTATTTTGTCCGCGTCCTTCCCAAAGGGAGTCTCCCGGAGACCAGATGGGTGGAAGGCTCCAACTTCCTGGATATCAATTTTGTGGTGGATGACAGAACCGGACGCCTGATCATGCTGGGAGCCCTGGACAATCTGGTCAAGGGCACCGCCGGACAGGCCGTGCAGAATATGAACCTGATGTTTGGCTTTGCGGAAAATGAGGGACTGACCCTGGTCCCCATGTTTCCATAAATGGGGAGAATACGGATGCAGAAAGAATATCAGATCCGCCCCATGACGGAGGAGGACTACGACGGCGTATTCGCTCTCTGGGAGACCATCACCGGCTTCGGAATCCGCTCCATTGACGATTCCAGGGAGGGCGTGGCCCGCTTCCTGAACAGAAATCCGGGCCTTTCCGTGGTGGCAGTATCGGAGGGCAAAATCATAGGCAGCATTCTCTGCGGACATGACGGCCGCCGGGGCTGCCTGTACCACGTCTGCGTGGCCGAGAGCTACCGTCAGATGGGCATCGGCCAGAGCATGGTGGAGACCTGCGTACAGGCCCTGGCCAAAGAGGGCATCAATAAAGTCAACCTCATCGCCTTCCGCCGCAATGCCGTTGGCAACATGTTCTGGGGCAAGCTGGAATGGATCTACCGCGATGACCTCAACTACTACGACCTTGCCCTCAACAAGGACAACTACACAGTGTTTATCAATTAGCCCGCCGGAGATGATGCTCCATCATATCCGGCCCCTGCGGCAAACCATTGCGAAACAGTTTTGCTCAGCAAGCAGGAAATGTCATGTAAAAAAGCTAAGGCGAAGATTAACGCTGAGTTTTGAGCCGTGCTTTTTTACATGACATTTCCGGAAACAGCAACAACCAGTTTCGCAAAGAAATTTTCACGAAAGGGAGAACACTATGAAAATCATCCCCGGCGGCGTCACCGCCCCCAAAGGCTTCGAAGCCGCGGGCGCCGAAGCCAACATCAAATATCAGAACCGAAAAGACATGGCCCTCATATACAGCGCCGCCCCCTGCATCGCCGCAGGCACCTTCACCTCCAACGTGGTGAAGGCCGCCCCCGTGCTCTGGGATCAAAAGCTCGTGGACGAAAGCAATGCAATCCACGCCGTGGTAGTCAATTCCGGCATCGCCAACGCGGCCACCGGCAAAGAAGGCTATTCCCGCTGTGAGCAGACCGCTCAGGCGGCGGCGGACGCCCTTCACATTCCGGCGGACAGTGTGCTCTTAGGCTCCACCGGCGTCATCGGCATGCAGCTGAAAATGGACAAAGTCAAAGAGGGCATCGCCCTTCTGGCCGCAGCAAAAAGCCCCTCAGAATCCTCCGCCCACGACGCGGCCTGCGCCATCATGACCACCGATACCATTTCCAAGGAAGCGGCGGTGCAGTTTGAGATCGGCGGCGTCACCGTTTCCATGGGCGGCATGTGCAAGGGCAGTGGCATGATTCACCCCAATATGTGCACCATGCTGGGCTTTGTGACCACCGATGTGCTGATCACAAAGGAGCTGCTGACTGAGGCGCTCAAAAGCGACGTCGTGGACACCTTCAACATGATTTCCGTGGACGGGGATACCTCCACCAACGACACCCTGCTGGTGCTGGCCAACGGCCAGGCCCAAAACCCCATCATTGACCACAAGGGCGAGGATTATGACAAATTCTGCGAGGCTCTTCACTATATCAATGAAACCCAGGCCAAACGCATGGCTTCAGACGGAGAAGGCGCCACAGCCCTGTTCGAGTGTCAGGTAGTCAACGCCGACACCAAAGAACATGCCAGAACCCTGGCCAAAAGCGTCATCTGCTCCTCCCTGAGCAAAGCTGCCATCTACGGCCACGACGCCAACTGGGGCCGCTTTGTCTGCGCCCTGGGCTACAGCGGCGTCTCCTTCGACCCGGAGAAGATCGAGCTTTCCTGCCGCTCCAAAGCCGGCGAAATCCTCATTTACCAGAACGGCGCCGGCACCGACTACAGCGAGGAGGAGGCCACCAGAATCCTCTCCCAGCCTGAAGTTACCGTTTACGTGGACATGAAAATGGGCGCCGAGCACGCCACCGCCTGGGGCTGCGACCTGACCTACGACTATGTCAGAATCAACGCCGACTACCGCTCCTGACCTGTCATCAGGGCACCAACCGCAGCAAAACTGAATGTTGCAACAAAGCTGAATTTGGCAAAATAAAAAACCATTGCCCTTCTTCGCCATTGCAATAAAGCAGGACCTGTCATGAAAAAAAGCTAAGGCGAAGGTTAACGCTGAGTTTTTCGCTGTGCTTTTTTTTCATGACAGGTCCGGAAACTTCTCAACGAAAGGAATCTCCTCTTATGGACTATATGGAAGACGCCATGAAAAAAGCAGAGGTCCTCATCGAGGCCCTGCCCTATATACAACAGTTTAACCGCCGCATCGTCGTCATCAAATACGGCGGCTCCGCCATGAGCGACGAAACCCTCCAGCGCAACGTCATCAAGGACGTTACCCTTTTAAAGCTGGTGGGCTTCAAGCCCATCATCGTACACGGCGGCGGTAAGGAAATCAGCCGCTGGGTGAATAAGGTGGGCAAAGAGAGCACCTTTGTCAACGGCCTTCGTGTCACAGACGCCGAGACCATGGAGATCGCGGAGATGGTCTTAAACCGGGTGAATAAACGCCTGGTCACCATGGTACAGGAGCTGGGCGTCAAGGCAGTGGGCATCACCGGCAAGGACGGCGGCATGCTCCATGTGGAAAAGAAATACGCTGACGGCCAGGATATCGGCTTTGTGGGCAATATCACCAGAGTTTCCCCCAAGCTTTTATTTGACCTGCTGGACAAGGACTTTCTGCCCATTGTGGTGCCCGTGGGCCTGGACGACGAATATCAGACCTACAATATCAATGCGGATGACGCGGCCTGCGCCATCGCCAGAGCGGTGGGCGCGGACAAACTGGTCTTTCTGACGGACATCGAGGGACTTTACCGGGATATCAACGATAAGTCCACCTTTATTTCCAGACTGTCCGCCACGGAGGCCAGAGCCCTGATCGAGAGCGGCATCATCGGCGGCGGTATGCTGCCCAAGCTGGGAAACTGCATTTCCGCCATTGAGGACGGCGTCAACCGGGTGCATATCCTGGACGGACGCATTCCCCACAGCTTATTGCTGGAAATATTCACCAACAAAGGTATCGGCACAGCCATCGTGGCGGACGCCGAGAAGGAGCGCATGTTATGATGTATCAGGAGATTGAGCAGGCCGAGAAGGATCTGCTGCACACATACAATCGTTTCCCGGTGGTGTTTGACCACGGGGAAGGCGTACATTTATATGATACGGAGGGAAAAGAGTACCTGGATTTCTGCGCAGGCATTGCCGTTTTCGCACTGGGATACGGGGTGAAGGAATACAATGACGCCCTCAAGGACCAGGTGGATAAGCTGATTCACACCTCCAATTATTTTTATAATGAACCTGCCATCCGGGCGGCGGCGCTGGTCAAAAAATATACCGGTATGGACAGGGTGTTTTTCACCAACTCCGGCGGAGAGAGTGTGGAGGGCACCATCAAGGCGGCCCGGAAATACGCCTATACCAGGGACGGACATTCGGATCATGAGATCATCGCCATGGAGCACTCCTTCCATGGACGTACCATGGGCGCCCTTTCCGTTACGGGCAACGCCCATTACAGAGAGCCCTTTGAACCGTTGATTGGCAATATTCGCTTTGCTGAATATAATGACCTGGAGAGCGTGAAGGCTCAGGTGACGGATAAGACCTGCGCCATCATTATGGAAACCGTACAGGGAGAGGGAGGCATTTTCCCGGCAAAGCCGGAATTCATCCAGGGGATCAGAAAGCTCTGTGATGAAAAGGATATTTTATTGATATTAGATGAGATTCAGTGCGGCATGGGGCGCACCGGCACCATGTACGCCTATGAACAGTACGGAGTGAAGCCGGATATTCTGGCCACAGCCAAGGCTTTGGGCTGCGGTGTGCCCATAGGCGCCTTTGCCATGACAGAGAAGGTGGCGCAGATGTCGCTGACGGCGGGAGACCACGGCTCCACCTACGGCGGCAATCCCCTGGCCTGCCGGGCAGTCTGCTCTGTCTATGAACTGATGGAGAAAAAGCAGGTTCTTCAGAATGTGAATGAAGTGGGCGTTTACCTGGAGCAGAAGCTTTCCGAACTGGCGGAGGAATATGATTTTATTGAGGGACAGAGGGGCCTGGGCCTGATGCGTGGTCTGGTATTTCGCTGTCCTGTCAACGGTATTTTGAAGAAAACACTGCAGAAGGGCCTGGTACTGATCAACGCCGGGACGAATATTATCCGTTTTGTGCCTCCTTTGGTGATTACCAGGAACGATGTGGATGATATGCTGTCGATACTGAGACCGGCTCTGGATGAGCGAAGTAAGGAACAGGCATGAGGAGAGGAATACCAAGAACGATTGCTGCCCTTCTGGCACTGCTGGTATTTGTCTGCGGTGCGTTCACCTACCTGGATATGTATGTGGAGGAAGAGGAGGAAGAGATTGACTCGGTCACGCTGCAGTTCTGGTATACGGACAGCTCCATGACCAGCTATTATAATAATGCCGCCAGTTATTTTAATAAGCGCAATGAGGGCATCACCGTTGTGCCCGTGCTGGCGGACAGCAGCGAGTACCTGGACGATATTTACAATGCCTCGGTGGCCGGTACGGACTATCCGGATATCTATGTGATCAGCGATGTCTCTCTGGGGAAGGCGTATCTGGCGGGGCTGACGGTGCCTGTGACAGATGAGGAGATGGAGGATCAGTTTCCTTTTGTGGCGCTGACAGCGGTGACCTATGAGGAGAAGATCATCGGCTATCCCTTCTATTTTGATACCAGCACGCTGGTCTATAATGAGACCTATCTGCAGCAGATTGCAAACGGAGAGACCGACCCGGTGGGAGACGAGGATTCGGATTCCGAGGAAACGGCGGTCACAGAGGAAGAACAGACCTCGGAGGAAGGAACCGCAGAGGGAGAGACCGCAGGGGAATCGGAGACCGCGGAGGAGGAAACAGTGCTGACCGTGGAGGATCTGGTGCCGGAGACGGTGGACGATCTGCTGACGCTGGCCAGCAACTATAATGCGCCGGATACGGTGGAATCCCTGTTCAAATGGGATGTCAATGATGTATTTTACAATTATTATTTTGTGGGCGCGCAGATGACGGTTGACGGTTCGGTCAGCTCTGATGTGGATATCAATACAGAGGGAGCCATCAGTTGTCTGGAAATTTTCCAGCAGCTGACGGAGTTCTTTTATATTGACCCGGATGAAGTGGACGCGGACAGTATTCTGGAGGAATTTCTGGAAGGAAAGGTGCTGTTCACCATTATGGACACCAGCCATGCCCTGGAACTGGAGGCCGCGGCCGAAGAGGGCATTATGGAATATGCCTACGGCTACAGCGTGATTCCGGATCCCACGCAGAGCCTGGCGGGGGCGGCGTTGGCCGTGACGGAGACAGTGGTGGTCAACGGGTATACGGAATATGCCCAGGCGGCCAATGCCTTTGCAAAATTTCTGACCTGCGAATACGCGGGAAATCTCTATGCCAACACCGGGCACATCTCCGCCAACAGTCAGGCGGAAAAGACCACGGAGCTGGAGCAGGTCTTTTTCCGGGAATACGAGCGCAGCACCTGTCTGCCCAAGAATCCGGCGGCCGGCAATTTCTGGATGCTTCTGGAGAATACCTTCAGCAATGTGTGGGAAGGGGAGAGCATCGAGTCGGAGCTGATCACCTTAGAGGACGCGGTGAAGGCCCAGTACGCGGTGCAGTAGCGTATATCTGCGGCGGCTCCCGGCAGAGAGTCTGCGCCGGGGATCAGACATGCGCGGAAGCGGCGGCTTCCTGTGACGTAAGCAGGCCATCCCGGAAGGGATTATATGGATACATGTAAAAAAAGAACATGGATACCGTTGATAATGGCTGCTATCCTGCTTTTATCGGGCTGCGGCAGCAAAAATACGCCAGAACTGCAGGAAATCCTGCAAAATACAAAAGAATCGGAAACGGAAAGCAGCACTTCGGACAGCAGTGGTGAAGGGACAAATGAGAATGGGTCGGACAGTTCAGGGCAGAGTTCATCTCAGGGGATCAAGGAAACCGCGGACGGGGACGGCGCGGAATCCGGGGCACAAACTGCGGACAGCGTGGTGGACGATCCGGAGGAAAATATCTGCGTGTTTGTCTGCGGCGAGGTGGTATCTCCGGGCGTTTATTATTTTGCCGAAGGAGCCAGAAAGGTGGACGCCGTGGAGGCGGCCGGCGGCTTTACGGAGGCGGCCAATCAAAACTACGTCAATCTGGCGGAGCTTCTGACAGATGAGATGCAGCTTTATATTCCGGCGGTGGGAGAGGAACTCTCTGAGAGCGCTCAGGAGGCCGCGACAGAAACCCAGGCGGCCCATGCCGGGCAGATCAATCTGAATACGGCTTCTCTGGAGGAGCTCTGTACGCTGAACGGTATCGGGGAGAGCAAGGCTTCGGCCATCCTGTCATACCGGGAGGAGCACGGCGGTTTTGACAGCATCGAGGAGCTGACCCAGGTCAGCGGCATCGGCGAGAGTACATTGGAAAAGATAAAGGATAAGATATATGTAGAACAGGAGTGAAAGATGGCAAAAAAGGTTTTGGTGGTGGATGATGAGAAGCTGATCGTCAAGGGGATCAGGTTCAGCCTGGAGCAGGAGGGCATGGAGGTGGACGCCGCCTATGACGGCGAGGAAGCGCTGGCCATGGCGAAAAATAAGGACTACGACATTATTTTGCTGGATGTCATGCTGCCCAAAATCGGCGGCTTTGAGGTCTGCCAGCAGATCAGGGAGTTCTCCGATGTGCCGGTGCTGATGCTGACCGCCAAGGGCGACGACATGGATAAGATCTTAGGCCTGGAATACGGCGCTGACGATTACATTACCAAACCCTTTAACATTCTGGAGGTGAAGGCCAGGATGAAGGCGATTATGAGGCGGGCCTCCAAAAAGGAGGAGGCCTCCCGGCCGGAGAATCTGATTGAGGACGGCGATCTGAAGCTGGAAAGGGACGGGTGCCGCTGCTATATCAACGGTAAAGAGATGAGCCTGACGGCCAAGGAATATGAGCTTTTAGAGCTGCTGGTGTCCAATCCCAACAAAATTTACAGCAGAGAGCAGTTGTTAAAGCTGGTCTGGGGTGCGGATTATCCGGGAGACGTGCGCACAGTGGATGTACATGTCAGGAGGCTGCGCGAAAAGATAGAGTCCAATCCCAGTGAGCCGCGCTACATCCATACCAAATGGGGTGTGGGATATTATTACCGCTGTAAGCAGGCGTAAGGGGTGATTTTTGCGAAAGCCGCAGATCGGGCTGTTCCGGTTTTTGCTGTAAGCGGGTCCCGCATGATGAGAGTATGTAGTATAACATAAAATAAATAACTGGCCAAATAATGGCTTTTGTGCTATACTTGA
>JAJPYH010000008.1 GCA_021205045.1 Lachnospiraceae bacterium
ATTGTGGATACATTGGCTATTGACGCGGAGAAGGTTACCATGGAGGCCTCTTTGAAGGATGATCTGGGAATCGATTCTCTGGACAGCGTGGAGCTTTCCATGAATCTGGAGGACGAGTTCGGCGTTACGATTGAAGAGGAGAAGCTGGCGGAGTTTGTGACCGTTGGTGATATTGTGAACTATCTGGCATCCCTGGCATAAGGGGAATGGCAGCTGCGAGGATAAATATGCCTTCATTATTTACAAAAAACCGTGCGCGGTCTTTGGCAAATAAGGCGGTCCGGGAGCAGAACGCCCTCTCAGAGAGGGTTCTCTGCCCGGACTGTCAGAGAGAAAGCGACAAGCAACTGATTGTACAGGAACAGTATCTTTGCCCATATTGCGGCCACCATTTTCCGGTGGGCGCTTATTTTCGTCTCAATTCTGTTCTGGATGATGGTTCCATGAAGGAGCTTGATGAGGATCTGACGGCGGATGATCCGCTGCAGTTTCCTGACTATCCCAAGAAGCTGGAGGCGGCGCGCTTAAAGTCCGGTCTGAACGAGGCTGTGGTGACGGCAGTGGGCGCCATCGGCGGATATAAATGTGTGGTGGGCGTCATGGACAGCCGCTTTATGATGGGCAGCATGGGTACTGTGGTGGGGGAAAAGATTACCCGGGCAGTGGAATATGCTTCTTCCCATCGGCTCCCGCTGATTCTTTTCTGCGCCAGCGGCGGCACCCGGATGCAGGAGGGAATTCTGTCCCTGATGCAGATGGCCAAGACCAGCGCCGCGATTTCCCGTTTTTCTGAAAAGGGACTTTTATATATTTCCGTGCTGACCCATCCCACCACCGGAGGCGTGACCGCAAGCTTTGCGTCTCTGGGGGATATCATTCTGGCGGAGCCGGGGGCATTGATCGGATTTGCCGGTCAGCGTGTCATTGAGGATACTATTCATCAGAAGCTTCCGGAGGGCTTTCAGCGGGCAGAGTTTCAGCAGTCCCACGGCTTTGTGGATCAGGTGGTACCGAGAAATCAGATGCGCCAGACGCTGACCAGGCTTCTGGCCCTGCACCAGAAGGAATCCACAGGCGATCGTGACCAGAGAAGAGGCGGGCTGTTCGGCAGCAGCCTGGGAGCCCTGAGTGTCCGTGTAGTCAATGCGGTCGGCGATGGAAAATCTCAGAACAGCCAGACGCAGAGCGCAGCCTCCGGCCGCCGCCGCAGTTCTTTGAGCGGAGAGGAAAAGCTTCTCATCGCCAGACACTGGAAACGGCCGGGAGTTCAGGATTATATTGACGGACTGTTTACAGAATTCTTTGAGTGCAGAGGGGACAGGCAGAGCCGGGAGGATATGTCCATCCTGGGGGGTATCGCTCTTTATCATGGCGTTCCGGTGACGGTCATCGGCACCAGAAAGGGCAAAACCCTGGAAGAAAAAATGAAATGTAATTTTGGTATGCCGGGGCCGGAGGGCTACAGAAAGGCTCTGCAGCTGATGAAGCAGGCGGAGAAATTCCACCGCCCGGTGATTACCTTTATCGATACCACCGGCGCCTATCCGGGCATCGAAGCGGAGGAAAAGGGGCAGGGCGAGGCCATCGCCCGTAATCTGATGGAGATGAGCAGTCTTCAGGTTCCGGTTATATCAGTGGTTACCGGCGAGGGCAACAGCGGCGGAGCGCTGGCTCTGGGTGTGGCGGACCGGGTGCTGATGCAGGAAAATTCGGTTTACGCCATTCTCTCTCCGGAGGGCTTTGCTTCCATTCTGTGGAAGGACTCTTCCAGAAGCGGAGAGGCCTGTGATGCCATGAAGATGACGGCGCAGGATCTGCTGGAGCTGGGAGTGATCGATGAAATTGTGCCGGAGCCGGAGGGCGGAGCCCATGAGGATCCTGAGAAAGCCGTAGCCATGCTGGAGGAGACGCTGTATCCGCAGTTCACTTCTCTGATCAGGCAAAGCGGCAGCAGGCTGGCGGAGAGCAGATATCAGAAATTCAGGAAGATGGGCAGACCATGAGCCGCCCGATTTTAGGATAAACACGAGGAAAATAAATGAACGGAATTAAAATCGCCGGACTGGGAAAATGTGTTCCCGGGAAGGTACTGACCAACGATGACCTGGCGAAGATGGTGGAGACCAACGATGAGTGGATTGTCAGCCGCACCGGGATTAAGACCCGACATGAGTGCACCACGGAAAGCCATGGGGATCTGTGCCTGGGGGCGGCAAAGGCGGCTTTAGCGGATGCCGGGGTGAGTCCGGAGCAGATTGGAGCCTGCATTGTGGCCACTGTGTCAGCGGATAATCTCTGCCCGGCGGCAGCCTGTCTGCTGCAGAGAGATCTGGGTCTGCCGGAGGATATTCCCTGCTTTGACCTGGACGCGGCCTGCACCGGTTTTCTGGAGGCTCTTCATGTGATGGAATGCATGCTGAACGCTTCCAGACGAAAGTTCGGCCTGGTGGTGGGCGCTGAGGCCTTGAGCCGCCTGGTCAACTGGGAGGACAGAGGCACCTGCATTTTATTTGGAGACGGCGCGGGAGCCGCGGTGGTAGAGTGCCGCGAGGGCTGGGAGTTTACGGACACGGTGCTGGGCTGCAGGGGCGATGAGAAGCTGCTGCACATTCCCGGCGCGGGCAGCCTGGAGCCTTCCCTGATCTCCATGGAGGGCACCGCCGTGTTTCGCTTCGCGGTGGAGATGATCCCGAAATGTATCGAGCAGGTGCTTTCCAGAAAGCAGATCGGCATGGAGGATGTGGATTATTTTGTGCTTCATCAGGCCAATGCCCGCATCATCGACCATGTGATGCACAAGCTTCATATCCCGGAGGAAAAGTGCTATAAAAATATCCAGGAATACGGCAATACCTCCGCGGCCAGCATTCCGCTGGCACTGGCGGAGTTAAAGGAATTAAAAAAGATCGGTTCCGGAAGCAGGGTACTGATGGTAGGCTTTGGCGGCGGCATGACCTGGGGCGGAGCTCTGGTGGAGCTGGCGTAACATATAGAAGGATACAGATACAGGATCAGCGCAGGAGCATGGAAAGCCTGATTCGAAAGATGGGAGAAAAGCAATGCAGAAGTTAAATGAGATTCTGGGAACAGAGTTTCCCTTTATTCAGGGCGGCATGGCCAATATCGCCACCGCCAGGTTCGCGGCGGCCTGCTCCAATGCCGGGGCGCTGGGCGTGATCGCCAGCGGCGGCATTTTTTCCGCGGAGGAATTGAGAGAGCAGATCAGGCTCTGCCGCAGTCTGACAGATAAGCCCTTCGGCGTCAATCTGATGCTGATGAACCCTGCCACGGACGATATGGCGAAGGTCATCGCTGAGGAGCATGTGCCGGTGGTGACTACGGGCGCGGGCAATCCCGGCAAATATGTTGCCATGTGGAAGGAGGCCGGGATCAAGGTGTTCCCGGTGGTGGCGGCCACAGTGCTGGCAAAGCGTCTGGAGAGAGCCGGTGTGGACGGCCTGATCGCTGAAGGGACGGAGTCCGGCGGTCATGTGGGGGAGATGACCACCATGGCGCTGGTGCCGCAGGTCATCGATGCGGTGAATATCCCGGTGATCGCAGCCGGAGGCATTGCTGACGGCAGACAGCTGGCGGCGGCCTTTGCCCTGGGCGCCTGCGGCGTGCAGATCGGAACCTGTCTTCTGGCAAGCGAGGAATGCCCTGTTCATGACAATTACAAGCAGGCGCTGCTGAAGGCCAAGGATTCTGACACGGTTGTCACCGGGCGCAGCATCGGTGGCCCTGTGCGTATTCTGAAAAATCAGATGACCCGGGAATATCTGATGCTGGAGAAAAAGGGTGCCGGTCTGGAGGAGCTGGAGAAGCTGACTCTGGGAGGACTGCGTCGGGCGGTGTTTGACGGCGATGTGGATACCGGCAGTGTGATGGCCGGGCAGGTGGCCGGCATGCTCCATGAGATCCGGCCGGTGCGGCAGATTTTTGAGGAGCTGTATGCGGGCGGAAAGGCTGTGCTGGAAGCAACGGAACAGAGCTGGAAATAAAAAACAGCCTTCATGGAACGGGACATGGTCTGAAAGGCGCACCGGGCTTTGACGGGAATGAACGGAAAATGAGAAAGCCGGTGGACGCTGATAAGAGCTGATGGAAATTGGAACAGCCGAGGCTTTTAAGCGAAATGAGAGACATAGAATAAGATGAAGTTAGGATTTTTGTATGCCGGTCAGGGCAGCCAGCACGCCGGGATGGGCGCGGATCTTTACGCGGAATATCCCGCTTTTCGGGCGGCCTTTGACGAGGCGGAGACGGATTTTGATTTAAAAAAGGTCTGCTTTGAGGATCCGGAGGGGTTGATCAATCAGACAAAATACACTCAGCCCTGTATGGTGGCCTTTGCGGCAGGAATGACGGATTTGTTGAAGGAGAAGGGCATTGTTCCCTCGGTGGCGGCAGGCCTGTCTCTGGGCGAGTATTCCGCTCTGTATGCGGCGGGAGTTTTTGAGAGAAAGACCGCTGTGGAGCTGGCTGCATTCCGCGGCAGCGCCATGCAGAAGGCCGCGGAGGGCACGGACAGCGCCATGGTGGCGGTGCTGGGACTGGAGCGCGAACCCCTTTTGGAGGCCTGCCAGGAGGCGTCGTCTCTGGGAACCGTGGTGATTGCCAATTATAACTGCCCTGGTCAGCTGGTTCTGGGCGGCCAGAAGGACGCGGTGGAGAAGGCGGCGGCTCTTGCCAAAGAGAAGGGCGCGAAGCGCTGCATGCCGCTGAAGGTCAGCGGTCCTTTCCATACGCCTTATATGGCGCCTGCCGGAGATGCGCTGAAGGACTATTTTCAGACAGTGGATTTTCATGAGATGGAGATTCCTGTGATTTTCAACTGTCTGGGGGATGTGAAGCCCCAGGAGGCGACCATTCCGGAGCTGCTGGTGCGCCAGGTGCAGAGCAGCGTTTATATGGAGGACAGCATCCGCAGGATGATTGAGATGGGCGTGGACGCCATTGTGGAGATCGGGCCGGGAAAGGCACTGTCCGGGTTCTTGAAGAGGATTGATCCGTCGATGAAGTCTTACAATGTGGAGACGGTCGCGGATGTGGAGAAGCTGGCCGCGGAGCTGAAGGGCTGATGATGCAAAGGCTCGCCAGAAGCACAAATACTGTTTCGCTCATACATCGCGGGACATTCCGATGAGCCCATAGGCGTGTCAATCGTGTTCAGCAAAGGCTTCCACGATTGACATGGTCTCATCTCCATCGCGCTGAAATCGCTCAACAGTATTTGTACTTCTAGCTTAATTTGGCGTCATTTTAGATATGGTTGAAAAAAATGCCGCAATGACCAGTGTGGTAAGCACATTTTAGAAGAACTGGAAGGAATGGATAAAATGGATTTAAGTGGAAAGACTGCGGTAGTCACCGGCGGCAGCAGAGGCATCGGGCGGGAGATCTGCATAGAGCTGGCAAAGCGCGGGGCGAATGTGGTGCTGTGCGCCCGGTCCGCTGAGGGAGCGGCGCAGGAGACTGCTGCGCTGTGCGAGGCTGCCAGAGCGGAGAGTCCGGCTCCCGCAGAGGGGGAACCTCAGAACGGACAGGACCCCCGCACAATTGTGGTGGCATGCAATGTGGCTGACGCCGGGGATGTGAAAACTCTGATGGAGACGGCCCGCAGGACCTTCGGGCGGATTGATATTCTGGTCAATAACGCGGGGATCACCAAAGACGGACTGCTGATGCGGATGAAGGAAGAGGACTTTGATGCGGTGATCAACACCAATTTAAAGGGAGCTTTTCTGTGCATGAAGGAGGTGTCCGGCGTGATGATGAGGCAGCGTTACGGACGCATTGTCAATATCAGCTCCGTGGTGGGCATTCACGGAAATGCCGGGCAGATGAATTACGCGGCCAGCAAGGCAGGGGTCATTGGCATGACCAAATCCATGGCAAGAGAGCTGGGCAGCCGGGGCATCACGGTGAATGCGGTGGCTCCCGGATTTATCGATACGGACATGACGGCGGCGCTGGCTCCGGATACCAGAGAGAAGATGGCGGAACAGATTCCGCTGAAAAGAATTGGAACACCACAGGATGTAGCTAAGGCGGTGGCTTTTCTGGCCAGTGATGAGGCGGCCTATATTACCGGGCAGGTGCTGAGCGTGGACGGGGGCATGTATACCTGATTTTTTGATTTTCATTAATGAATAAAAGATGGAGAGGAAATTCATCATGGAAAAGAGACGAGTAGCCATTACGGGCCTGGGCGCGGTGACTCCGGTGGGCCTGAGCGCACCGGAGAGCTGGCAGGCTGTAAAAGAGGGGGTATGCGGCATTGCCCCCATTACTTCTTATGACACGGCGCAGCAGAAGGTGAAGCTGGCGGGCGAGGTAAAGGGCTTTGACGGGGCGGCCATTCTGGGCCGTCAGGAGGCCAAGCGCATGTCCAGGTTTACGCAGCTTGCAGTGGCGGCGGCCAAAGAAGCGTTGGCGGATGCGGGAGACCTGGGAGAAAAGGATCCTCTGCGCTGCGGCGTGATTGTATCCAGCGGCATCGGCGGCCAGGAGGTCACTGAGGCAGAGTACGAAAGAGGAACAAAGAGAGGCTTTGACCGGGTTTCTCCCCATTACGTTCCTGCGTTATCACCAACATGGCAGCGGGGCAGATTGCCATTATGGCAGGCTTTGAGGGAATGTGCAGCTGTCCGGTGACGGCCTGTGCCGGAGGCACCTATGCGGTGGGAGACGCCTTCCGCAGCATTCGTGACGGATACGCGGATATGTATCTGTGCGGCGGTGCGGAGTCCTCCATCACTCCTCTGGCTGTGGGCGGTTTTACTTCCATGAAGGCCCTCAGTGAGAGTACGGATCCCAACCGGGCTTCCATTCCTTTTGATAAGGAGAGAGACGGCTTTATCATGGGAGAGGGCGCGGGCATCTTATTAATAGAAGAATTGTCCCATGCTCTGGCCAGGGGCGCAAAGATTTACGCGGAGATTGTGGGTTACGGCGCCAGCTGCGATGCTCACCACATCACTGCGCCCAAGCCGGACGGCAGCGGCGCGGCGGCAGCCATGAAGCTGGCCCTGGCGGACGCTGGAGTGAATCCGGAGCAGGTGGACTATATCAACGCTCATGGAACCTCCACACCGTTAAATGACGCCGGAGAGACAGCAGCGGTGAAGCTGGCCTTCAGCGAGGCGGCTTATCAGCTGATGATGAGCTCCACCAAATCCATGACCGGACACATGCTGGGCGCAGCGGGAGCTGTAGAGGCTATTTTCACGGCCATGACGCTGCATGACGGCTTTGTGCCGGCCACCATCAACTATCAGGTGCCGGATGAGGCCTGTGACCTGGACATTGTGCCCAATCAGGGCCGTGAGGCAGACGTGGAGTACGCCATGTCCAATTCTCTGGGCTTTGGCGGCCATAACGGCAGCATCCTGATGAAAAAGTGGGAGGCATAGAAATGGAATTAAACTCAAATCAGATCGCGGAGATTTTACCTCACAGATATCCGCTGGCCCTGGTGGACCGGATCACGGATTATGAGCCGGGGCAATGGGCGAAGGGGCGCAAGTGCGTCTCCGTCAATGAGCAGATTTTCTGCGGCCATTTTCCTCAGGAGCATGTGATGCCGGGAGCGCTGATTCTGGAGGCTATGGCGCAGGGGGGCGCGGTGGCTATTCTGACCGTGCCGGAAAATAAGGGAAAGATCGTTCTCTTCGGCGGAGTAAAAAACGCCAGATTTAAGAGAAAGGTCGTCCCCGGGGACGTGCTGGAGATGGAGTGTGTGCTGACCAGACAGAAAGGTCCCGTGGGCTTTGGCGAGTGCAAAGCCACCGTGGACGGACAGCTGGCCTGCACGGCGGAGCTGATTTTTGCCATTGAACAGGGAAACCTGTCCCCGGACGCGGTAAAGGAGGGCAGTGAAAATTCTGCCGCGCCCCGGGAAGAAAACGATGGAAAAGAGGCGTAACCCATGCTGAAGGATGCGTTTACTAACGTATACACCAAATTTAAACTTCATTTTTATCAGGAAATTTTTGAGAGATTTCAGAACCGGGAGGCCAGCCTGACCACTGTGGAGACCTTTGCCATGGAGACCATTCAGGCGCTGGGACGCCCCACCGTCAATGAGTTTGCGGCCTTTATGAAAATCTCGCCGCCCAACGCGGCCTATAAGGTGAACAGCCTGGTAAAAAAGGGCTATGTGAAAAAGGTGCAGTCCCCCCAGGACCACAGGGAATATCACCTGGAGCCCACACAGAAGTATTTTGATTATTATAATGTGAGCGCTGATTATGTGGAAAAGGTGATGGAGAGAATGAGCCAGCGATTTTCCAGGGAGGAGTGCGACTGGATAGAGAATGTACTGAATATTATCAGCAGGGAGCTGATGCCGGAGGTGAATATTCCGGAGATAAAGCGGGCCGAATAGGGGGCCCGCTTTTGCATGAGAGACAGGCGGGGATGCTTTCTTTGAGCCGACAGAGCGATCTGTAAAGGAAAAGGAAACGACGGAAACATGATATCTGTGAAAAAACGTGAACTTATGTCTTCGCACTGGTAAAAGGACACCTGTCCTGTTATAATGCCCGAAACTGACTGATTTTTACGTTTTTTTGAGTTGATTCAATCATTTTCTCGTATTACAATGA
>JAJPYH010000237.1 GCA_021205045.1 Lachnospiraceae bacterium
AAAACAGATTGACAAGGACGTCATCTTTGAGACCATTGAAACCTCCCTCATCTCTGCCTGCAAAAATCATTTCGGCAAGTCTGATGCCGCCAATATGAAAGCCGTGGTGAACAGAGAAACCGGAGATTTCATGTGCTTTGCAGAGCGGCAGGTGGTGGCAACGCCCGAGGAGGTTGAGGATCCTACCGCCCAGATTTCTCTGGAGGAAGCACAGAAGATCAATCCCGGCGTGCAGGTGGATGAGACTGTGAATGTGGAGATCAAGTCCAAGGATTTTGGACGTATTGCCACCCAGCATGCCAAGAATGTTATTTTACAGAAAATCCGTGAGGAAGAGCGCAGCGTTGTCTACAACCAGTATGCGGGCCTGGAGAAGGAGGTAGTCACTGGAATTGTGCAGAGGACGGTGGACAGAGGCGTCAGCATCAATCTGGGCCGGGCCGACGCGCTTTTGCTGGAAAGCGAGATGATCAAGGGCGAGGTGCTCAAGCCGACCCAGCGTGTGAAGGTGTTTATTCTGGAGGTCTCCAACCGCAAGGGACTGCGTATTACGGTCAGCAGAACCCACCCGGATCTGGTCAAGCGCCTGTTTGAGGCGGAGGTCACGGAGATCAGTGACGGTACGGTGGAGATCATGAGCATCGCCAGGGAAGCGGGCAGCCGTACCAAGATGGCTGTCAGAAGCCATGACAGCAACGTGGACGCGGTGGGTGCCTGCGTGGGTATCAACGGTTCCCGTGTGAACGCCATCGTGGATGAGCTGAAAGGGGAAAAGATCGACATTGTTCCCTGGGATGAGAATCCCGGCAACTTTATTCAGAATGCTCTGGCGCCCTCCAAGGTGGTGGCTGTGTTCGCTGATCCGGATGAGAAGACCGCCAAGGTGGTGGTGCCCGATTATCAGCTGTCCCTGGCTATCGGCAAGGAAGGACAGAACGCCCGGCTGGCGGCCCACCTGACCGGTTACAAGATTGATATCAAGAGCGAGACCCAGGCCAAGGATGCCTACGGCTTCCGCTATGAGGACTATCTGGACGACGACAGCGAGTACGAAGAGTATGACGGCGAATACGAGGATGAGTACGCCGAGGAAGATTATGAGGATGCCCCAGAGAGCGGCGAGTACGCTGAGGAAGACTTTGAGGGTGCTTCAGAGAGCGGCGGGTACGCTGAGGAAGGCGATGAGGATGCCTCAGAGAACGGTGAGTACGCCGAAGAAGATTATGAGGATGCCTCAGAGAGCGGTGAGTACGCTGAGGAAGACTATGAAGATGCCTCAGAGAGCGAAGAATATGCTGACGGCGAATACGGGGATGCCGGGGAATGGGCCGAAGAAGCCGCTGATGACGGCGGGGACGCCTCAGAGGATGACGTTTTAGAGGAATCAAAATGAACAAAAAAATTCCCATGAGACTGTGTATCGGCTGCGGACAGTCCAGACCCAAAAAGGAAATGATGCGGGTGGTCAGGACGCAGGAGGATACATTTGTCCTGGATATGACAGGCAAAAAAAACGGAAGAGGCGCATATCTTTGTAAGAATGAACAGTGCTTAAAGAACGCAGTCAGGAATAAAGGTCTGGAGCGTTCCTTTAAGATGAGCATTCCCGGGGAAGTATATGAGCGCCTGGCGGAGGAGTTTAATAATATTGAGACAGAATAAAGTGGAATCATTGCTGGGGCTGGCAATGAAGTCCCGAAATGTAGTCAGCGGGGAATTTTCCGTGGAAGAGGCAATCAAGAGAGGAACTGCGTACCTGGTGGTCGTTGCGTGCGACGCCTCCGAGGGTACCAGAAAGCACTTTAAAGATAAGTGCGGCTTTTATCAGGTTCCCCTGGTGGAGTACGGCACCAGAGAATCTCTGGGGCATGCCCTGGGAAAAGAGATGAGAGCTTCTCTGGCAATTTTGAACGATGGTTTCGCCAAAGCTGTCTGTGCGCAGATAGATGAGACGACAAAGCAGATGGGGGTGGCAGAATGAAAGAGCAGGAACAAAAAGAAGTCAACAAGAAATCCGCAGCGAAAAAGGAGGTGGTGCCTGTGCAGGAGAACAGCACACAGCAGGATCAGCCCAAAAAGAAAAAACGAATCGTGATTGTGGGCAATCCACAGAACAGTAAGAGCGGCATGAGTGTGCCCTCAAAAAAGTCCTCCAGGACCGGCGGCAGCACTGCGGACCGGCCGAGGAATAATAACCGGGCAAAGACCGCTCCGGCCTCCAGCGGTGTGAAAGCGGAAGATGTGGTCGCCAAATTCAAGGCAGCCTTAGGAGAAAAGGAACCGCCGAAGGCTGCGCCCGCGCCCGCACCGGCTGCTGTGGAGGAAAAGAAACCTGCTCCGAAGCCCGCTGTGTTTGAACCTGAGCTTCAGAAGCGCCCCTTTGTGAAAGTAGAGGAGGCCTCCGAGAGGGCGGCAAAGCAGTCCGCGGCGGCAAAAGCCTCTCAGCCTAAGGAGGGCACGCCGTCTAAGGAGAGCGCGCCGCGCCGGGAGGGAAAGCCTGCCCAGGGATCCGAGGAACGCAGAGAAAGCCGTCAGACAGGGGCTGGAAGCGGCGAGCGCCACGATGGCCGTGGTGAAAACCGCAGAGGTTCAGGCAGTGCAGAGCGCCGTGACGGACGAAGCGAGAACCGCACCGGAAACGGGGAAAGACGGGAGAACAGGGACGCAGGCCGTCAGACAGGCGAGCGCAGAAACGATGGAAATCGTCAGGGAAGCGGCGAGCGCCGCAGTGATGGAAGCCGTCAGACAGGCGAGCGCAGAAGTGATGGAAACCGTCAGACCTCAGACCGCCGCAGAAACGACACAAACCGTCAGGGCATGGCTGGAAGCGGCGAGCGCAGAAACGACGGATATCGTCAGGGAGGCGCCGGAAATGGCGAACGCCGCAGCGATGGAAACCGTCAGGGTAATTTCGGAAACCGTCAGGGAGGCGGAATGGGAGGACGTCCCGTCTTTGACAAGGATAAGGACGCCGATTCCAGACAGGGCCGTTCCGCACAGGGCAGAAAGAACGCTTCCCGCACAGGCGGGGCTTCTTCCGGCTTCGGCGATGTGTCGGTGAAAAAAGACCAGAAGCGGGATGAGCGCCGCCATGGTCAGGAGAAGGACAAAAAGAACCGCAAGGATTATATTTATTCTGAGGATGGCAGGAATACACAGTCCAAAAACGGAAAGAATACCAACAGGGCAGGAAAGTTCATCAAGCCGGAAAAGAAGGAAGAGGTGGTGGAGGAGCTGATCAAGGTGATCCAGCTTCCGGAGAGCATCACCTTAAAGGAACTGGCTGAGAAGATGAAGATGCAGCCTGCCGCCATTATCAAGAAGCTGTTCCTGCAGGGAAAGATCATGAATATGAATCAGGAGCTTTCCTACAGCGAGGCCGAGGAGATCGCCATGGATTACGAGATCCTCTGTGAGAAGGAAGTGAAGGTGGATGTCATCGAAGAACTTCTCAAGGAGGAAGAGGAGAGCGAGGAATCCATGGTAAGCCGTCCGCCGGTGATCTGTGTCATGGGCCATGTGGATCATGGTAAGACTTCTCTGCTGGACGCCATCAGGAATACCAACGTGACCGACAAGGAGGCCGGCGGCATCACTCAGCATATCGGTGCATACACCGTCTCTACAGCCAGCGGCCGACAGATTACCTTCCTGGATACGCCCGGACATGAGGCCTTTACCGCCATGCGTATGCGCGGAGCCAATTCTACGGATATCGCTATTCTGGTGGTGGCCGCGGACGACGGCGTTATGCCTCAGACCATTGAGGCTATCAACCATGCCAAGGCCGCAGGAATTGAAGTGATCGTGGCAGTCAATAAAATCGACAAGCCGGGCGCCAATGTGGACCGCGTCATGCAGCAGCTGACCGAGTATGAGCTGGTGGCCGAGCAGTACGGCGGCAACACCGTGTTCTGTCCGGTTTCCGCCAAGACCGGCGAAGGCATTGAGAACCTGCTGGAAATGATTCTGCTGACAGCGGATGTGCTGGAGCTGAAGGCCAACCCCAACCGGGACGCCAGAGGTCTGGTCATTGAGGCTCAGCTGGATAAGGGCCGCGGCCCGGTGGCTACGGTGCTGATGCAGAAGGGCACCCTCCATGTGGGAGATTTTATTTCCGCCGGTGCCTGCTACGGCAAGGTTCGCGCCATGATCAATGATAAGCATATGAACGTCAAGGAGGCGGGACCCTCTGAGCCTGTGGCTATTCTGGGACTTTCCGATGTTCCGGCGGCCGGAGAGGTCTTCCTGGCTCATCCAAGCGACAAGGAGGCCAAGGAATACGCCCAGACCTATATGGCTCAATACAAGGAAAAGATGCTGGAGGAGACCAAGAAGCGCATGAGTCTGGACGATCTGTACGGACAGATTCAGGCCGGTCAGTTAAAGCAGCTGAATATTATTATCAAAGCGGACGTACAGGGCTCCGTGGAAGCGGTAAAGCAGTCTCTGGAGAAGCTTTCCAACGACGAAGTGGTGGTCAAGTGCATTCACAGCGGCGTAGGCCTGATCAACGAAAGCGACGTTACACTGGCGGGCGCTTCCAACGCGATCATTGTGGGCTTCAATACCAGACCGGATTCCACTGCCAAATCCACTGCGGAGAGAGAGCATGTGGAGGTCAAGCTGTACCGCGTCATTTATCAGGCCATTGAGGATATGGAGCGGGCCATGAAGGGCATGCTTGACCCGATCTATGAGGAGAAGGTCATCGGCCATGCGGAGGTGCGCCAGATCTTTAAGGCCAGCGCTGTGGGTAACATCGCCGGTTCCTATGTGCTGGACGGTGTCATTCAGAGAGGCTGCAAGATCCGTATTTCCAGAGCGGGCGAGCAGATCTATGAGGGCGAGCTTGCCAGCCTGAAGCGCTTCAAGGACGATGTGAAGGAAGTGAAGGCGGGCTTTGAGTGCGGTCTTGTGTTCGAGGGCTTTGACAAGATGCAGGAGCTGGATATTGTGGAGGCCTATGTGATGGTGGAGGTGCCCAGATAGGGATAGGGCGCTGCAGCGCGGGAAATTCAGGTGAAATCCCATGGAGATTTCACCAAAGTCCCGCCGGGATTCCATACAGAACCTGCGGAAAGGAAGCAATATGCGCAAAAATAGCGTAAAAAATATCAGAATCAATAATGAAGTCCAGCGGGAGCTGGCGGAGCTGATCCGGGGCGGGTTAAAAGACCCCCGGATTTCTCCTCTGACCAGTGTTGTGGCGGTGAATGTGGCCCCGGATTTAAAGACCTGCAAGGCTTATATCAGCGTGCTGGGGGATGAGAAAGCGCAGAAGCAGACCATGGAGGGGCTGAACAGCGCCTCAGGCTTCATCCGTTCTACACTGGCAAGAAACTTAAATCTGCGCAATACGCCGGTGATTACTTTTATTCTGGAGCAGTCCATCGAGTATGGCGTGGAGATGTCCGCAAAGATTGATCAGGTGATCGCCCAGATCCCGGATCGGGACGAGGAAGACCAGGACGATCCGGAGGGATGAAAACCGGCAGAGGGAATATGAGGCGGACACAGAGCACTCAATGACAGCCGGATAAACGAGCAGGCAGATGCAAAGCGCTCAATGACAACCGGATGTTCGATGGACGGAAGGAAATGAAGACAATAGATATTTTAAAAGAATGTGAAAACGCGGAATATATCGGCATCAGCGGCCACATCCGCCCTGACGGCGACTGTGTGGGTTCCTGCATGGCCTTATATATGTACCTGACCGGGAAGCTGCCCCGGGCTCATGTCTATGTGTATCTGGAACCCCAGGCGAAAATTTTTACCCATATCGCGGGAATTGACGCCATTGACACGGAGTATACGCCTCAGGAGCACTATGATGTATTCTTCTGTCTGGATACAGAGCCTGGGAGGCTGGGAAAGGCGGAAAGCCTGTACCGCGGCGCTGCGAAAAAGATTAACATCGACCATCATCAGACAAGCGCCGGGGAGGGTGATATCTGTGTTGTGCGCCCCGAGGTGGGTTCCTGCGCCGAGGTTCTCTATGAGCTTCTGCCAAAGGAAGACGTGGACGACGATATGGCGCTGGCAATTTATCTGGGAATCATACACGATACCGGTGTTTTTCAATATTCCAATACCCGTCCGCAGACTCTCAGGATCGCTGCGGAGCTGATGGAGCATCGGATCAATTTTTCCAGCCTGATTCAGGAGAGCTTTTATCAGAAATCCTGGAAAGAGATGAAAGCCACAGCCTGGGTGATGCTCCATGCCGAGAGTCTGTTTGAGGGAAAAGTGGTGCTGGGACATATGACCATGAAAGAAATGAAGGAATGCGATGTGTCCACCACAGATCTTTCCGGCATTGTCAGCGAGCTGCGCAATATTGCCGGAGTGGAATGCGCCGTGTTTATGTATGAGCTTCCGGCGGGTCTGTGCAGGGTGAGTCTGCGCACAGGGGAGAGAGTGGACGCCACAAAGATTGCGGTCACTTTTGACGGCGGCGGCCACGCGAGGGCGGCCGGCTGCAGCATCAGGGGCAGGTTTGAGGAAGCTTACGGAAAGCTGCTTCCGGTATTAGAACGGTTTTTTACAGATTGTTCTGTCGAAAATCAGGCAGCCGGAGGGGAATCCGCTGTCAATGATGCCGGAGAGAATGACGGGCAGTCAGATGCCTGAGAGATAAAGAGAGACGTCATGAACGGAATCATCAATATTTATAAAGAGGCGGGATTCACCTCCTTTGATGTGGTGGCGAAAATGCGCGGTATTCTGAAGACGCGAAAGATCGGACATACGGGAACGCTGGATCCGATGGCCACGGGAGTTTTGCCTGTTTGTGTGGGTGCGGCCACAAAAGCGGTTTCGTTTCTCACAGACCATGACAAGGAATATGTGGCGGAGCTTCTTCTGGGCGTTACCACGGATACCCTGGATACCACAGGGAAGGTACTGGAGACCAGACCGGTGAATTGTGATGAGGCAAAAGTGCGCGGCGCGGTGATGTCTTTTCAGGGCGTGTCTGAGCAGATACCGCCCATGTATTCCGCCATCAAAGTGGACGGAAAGCGCCTTTATGAACTGGCGAGAGACGGCAGGGAAATCGAGCGTAAGCCCAGGATCATTGAGATTCCCGAAATGGAAATTCTTTCCATGGAGCTGCCGGTGGTCAGATTCCGGGTTGTCTGCTCCAGGGGAACCTATATCCGTTCTCTGTGCCAGGATATCGGAGAGAAGCTTGGCTGCGGCGGCTGCATGCAAAGTCTGGAGCGGATAAGGGTGGGGCAGTTTGGCAAGGACACGGCCATTACCTTACAGGAGCTGGAACGGCACAGGGATCAGGGAACGCTTTCTCAGGTACTTTTGGGGGTGGATCAGGTTTTTGCCGATCTGCCCGCAATGACGGTGAGACAGGAGTTTTTGAAGGCAGCTGACAGCGGCAACAAGCTGAAGCCGGAAATGCTGGCTGAACCGGAAAATTTTAAGGATGAGGAAAGAGTGCGCCTGTACAGATGTGACGGGCGTTTTTACGGGATATATGTTTTCAGGAAGAAGGAGCGTGTGCTGAAACCGGCGGCATTCTTTCTGAGGGACGACTGAAGGCTTTGCAATTGTATTTATGAAGATTATTTCAGGGACGACAGAATTTCATATCGATCAGAAATCCGTAACCGCCATCGGCAAGTTCGACGGTGTTCATCTGGGGCATCAGAAGCTCCTTGGCCGCATGTCCGGCTGGAAGGCGCGGGGATATCAGGCAGTGGTGTTTACCTTTGACAGGCCTCCGGCCAGTATTTTTTGCCCTGACAGGGATTGGGGGGAGCTGACGACGCTTGCGGAGAAGCGGAAGCTGATGGAACAGCTGGGGGCTGATGTGCTGGTGGAGTTTCCCATGACATTGGAAACTGCGGCCATGCCGCCGGAAGCTTTTGTGGAGGAAATCCTGGTCAGGCAGATGAACAGCGCAGTGATCCTGGCCGGAGAGGATATCAGCTTCGGGCATCAGGGCCGCGGAAACCGGGAGCTGCTGGAGGCAATGGCGCCTCAGATGGGATATCAGCTTCAGATTGTGGACAAGCTTCTGGTATCCGAGGTATCTGCGGAACTGGAGAATGAAATCAGGTCAGTAATTCCGGCAGACATAGGGCTAAGACCGGAAGGGGGTTCGGATATTGACGAGAAGATCCCGGTCAGTTCCTCTCTGATCAGAGAACTGCTGGAGAAGGGAAAGATGGAGCAGGTTGCCGCACTCTGCGGCAGGCCTTACTCTGTCACAGGTCCGATCATTCATGGAAAGCACCTGGGAGGTCCCGTCCTTCATATGCCCACCATCAACATGGCCTGGCCTGAGGGAAAGCTGACGCCGCCCTTCGGGGTTCACTATTCCAGAACCCTTCTGGAGGGAAAATATTACGATTCCATCACAAATGTGGGCTGCAAACCCACGGTCAGCAGCGAAAAGCAGGTCCTGGCGGAAACCTATATTTATGATTTTGACCAGGAGGCTTACGGAGAAAGGGCGCAGGTCTTTTTTTACGGATATAAGAGGGCGGAGCGCAAATTTGACGGCATTGAGGCGCTCAGAGAGCAGATGCAGCTGGATATTCGCCAAGGGGCGCACTACTGGGGAAG
>JAJPYH010000147.1 GCA_021205045.1 Lachnospiraceae bacterium
TGTAATGAGCATTGAATTTCCTCTGCTCCCGCTCTTCAGCCCATGTTTTTCGATAAACGGCTTAACATGCTTTTGCTCCATCCAGTTGAGTACAGGCGTCATCAGATATGCAATGACGAAGCCAAAGAGCACCGGCCTGAATATCTCAGAGAGAGAACTAATCACGCTGGACAGCTTATCAGGATGAAACATAACATAATAAATGCCCATAAGGATAATTGCTGTTATAAAAACAATAAGAGCGACTGCAATGACGCGATATCGAAAATGGGAATCGAGACCGCTGCCTTCACTTTCATGCGTGTTACTGTTTGATGTATCTTTTTTAGTGTCGTTTTTCATTTTACAGATTCCTCCAGTGGACTATTATAAACCATTGCATTCCGATTTTCCATATGATTTTTCAGATGTAATTTAAAGTTTTTGTAAACTTGTCACTTGCAGGGAAAGTGTAGAGATATTCCCTCCGGAATAGTTTCTGTAAGAAGAAATTCTATGCTTGCAATATTCCTCAAAAAAGGTTATTATCTGTTTAGTAAGGGCAACTATTCGCAAAATCCTATGATGGCATATACTGTATCTCCTGCGAATGTACCATTATCAATACAGAAAGATACGTATTTCTCCAGGATAATGTCAATTTACCTGTACCATTACAGACATTCTTAGAAAGGGTTTGGTTCACCATGGCCGAAAACAGTTATCATTCTGAAGTAGATAAGCAGAATATTATCAAGCTGCGCGAGGTAATTGCCACTCTCCCGCGCTTCTGTAAAACCTTTTTTCTCGGTATTCAGGAAAATACATCCACACGCACTCGTCTGGGCTACGCCTATGATCTCCGCGTGTTCTTTGAGTTTATGCATGAGAACAATCCGATCTGCAATAAAATGCCCATTACGGACTATCCTCTCTCACTGCTCGACCAGATCCAGAAAGAAGATATCGAACAGTACATGGATTATGTAAGCTACTACACAAAAGATGATCACGAGATCACTAATAAGGAGAACGGAAAAGCCAGAAAGCTTTCCACTCTGAAAACAATGTACAATTATTTCTTTATCAGTGAAAAAATCGAGCATAACCCGGCCGCTCTTGTGCGTATGCCAAGGCTTCACGAGCATGCTATTGTGCGCCTGGAGCCAAATGAGGTGGCCACACTTTTAGATCAGGTGGACGCCGGTGAAAAGCTGACCAAAAAAGAGCTGGAGTATCATAAAAAGACACGCACTCGTGATCTGGCAATTCTGACTCTCCTTCTTGGCACCGGCATCCGCGTATCCGAATGTGTCGGTATAGACATCACGGATCTGGATTTTGATGTCAATGGCGTCAAAGTCCGCAGAAAGGGCGGCTATGACGCTGTAGTATACTTCGGCGACGAAGTAGAAAAAGCTTTACAGGATTACCTTGACGAGCGTGAAATGATAATACCCTGCCAGGGGCACGAGGACGCCCTCTTTCTATCTCTGCAAAACAGGCGGATCAGTGTTCGCAGTGTGGAACTGCTGGTCAAAAAATACGCCTCCCGGGTGACAACTCTTAAAAAGATTACCCCTCACAAGCTTCGCAGCACCTACGGCACAAGCCTTTATGAGGAAACCGGAGACATTTATCTGGTAGCTGACGTTCTGGGGCATAAAGATGTGAATACCACCAGGAAGCATTATGCAGCCCAGGCCGATCTTCGCCGCAGACAGGCTGCCAACAAAGTAAAGCTCAGAGAAAGCTGACCGCGGGTATGATAATCCCGGATATTGAACAGAATTAATATTCAATATCCGGGATTCTTTTGTATACTGTATAATATTCGTCAGTGCATTATTCGGCTTTTCGAAGGTAATTCGTGAATTTATGTCTTTTGTGCAATAAGTCATCATGTGTATTGCGGAAGCCTTATCCTTTGTAGGTATCACCTTTCGTGTCTGATGTCTGCTTTTCTTTCGCAAAACCGTCTTTTGCATATCAGCGAATTCTTTGGCAAAGTCTTCCGGAGTATTCTGTAAATTCTTTGGTAAAGCCTTCCTGAATACCTTCAGCGGTTTTTGATTAAACCTTCATGAGTGCCTTCAGTAATTTCTTTGGTAAAGCCTTCTTAAAGTGCTTTCTGCAAAACTCTTTGGTAATGCCTTCTTAAAGTGTTTTCTGCAAAACTCTTTGGTAATGCCTTCATGAGTATTCTCAGGATCTGATAAGTATATTGAGAATTGCTCTTTTGTATGGCTCGCCTTTGTGCTTTCTGAATTTATCTTCTGCAACGCTCTCTTCGGTGCTTTCCGGCTCCGGATCAGACGGAACCTTCATTGGTACTGTATCTTAAGAGCGACTTTAATAGCTGCCGCTCATAAGTACCTCAGTGGAGTAATATGGTACGATAATCGTCGTGCCATAATAGATCGTACCATCACTGTCCAGCTGATTGATGGCAATGATCTCCTGAGTAAGGTCGCTGACAGAATCGTAGCAGTCACTCATATAGGTATCAGCAATCTTCCAGACGCTGTCTCCCGAAGTAACATAAACCCGGGTATAATACTTATGATAATCGGGAGTCCCATTATCTCCCGCTCTGGCGATCAGTGTATTGGCTGAAACTACCACTGCAAATAAAATCAGAACAGAAAGAATGGTGGTGATGAAACGAACCCGCCGCAGCTGCGCCTTTCTCTGCCTTTGAGCAAGTCTCTCCTGCCTTGAATTTCTCCTGTAATCATAATTGCCGTACATGATAAGCCTCCATAAAATTGATCGAACATTTGTTTGCTGTGAACTCATTATAAAACCAGAACGTATGTTTGTCAACACAAAATTCGAACAAATTTTCGGGAATATATGTTTGCTTTTTCCCGGGAGATGTGTTACCATGAGGTTATGAAAAGATGAAAGAGGCAACAGATATGTTGCATAGAGGAAATGTCATGAATTCTGAGGGCTTGTCAGTCAAACAGCAGGAAATTCTGGAATATTTAAAGGAATGTATTTTGAAGAAGGGGTATCCTCCGGCCGTGCGGGAAATCTGCGACGCAGTCGAGCTCAAATCCACTTCCTCCGTTCATTCTCATCTGGAGACTCTGGAGAGGAAGGGATATATCCGCAAGGATCCGTCCAAGCCCCGTGCCATTGAAATCTGCGATGATAATTTTCAGATGCTGCGCACGGAGATGGTTAATGTGCCTGTGGTCGGCAATGTGGCCGCAGGAACCCCGATCTTTGCGGAGCAGAATATTGAGGGATATTTTCCAATTCCGGCGGAATTCACTCCCAAGGGAGAGTCCTTCGCTTTAAAGGTCCGCGGAGATTCCATGATCAATGCCGGTATTTTGAACGGTGACCAGATCTTTGTGCAATGCTGCCAGGAAGCCAGAAACGGAGATATTGTAGTGGCTCTGATTGATGATTCCGCCACGGTCAAGACTTTTTATCAGGAGAACGGTCATATTCGTCTGCAGCCGGAGAATGACGCCATGGAACCGATCATTGTTGACGATTGCCGCATACTGGGCAAGGTCTTCGGTGTTTTCCGCTTTTGCAATTAAACGATATATCATACTCTTTTGCTGCTTTAATCATTTAACAGATTCACAGGACAAAAGCGCATATCTTCTTTTTGCCCTGCAGGAAATTCCGATTTTTGCTTCCGTCATGAAAATTCATGTATAAAATGTTACCTTACGGAGATATTAAAGTCAAAAGGAGGTAATATTTTATGGGAAATAAAGCACTTGACGCAACCGCCCTTACCATTGCCATTATCGGCGCGATCAACTGGGGACTGATCGGCTTCTTTCGATTTGATCTGGTTGCCTTCCTCTTTGGCGACATGAGCTGGCTGTCAAGGATCATATATGCAATCGTTGGGATCTGTGGACTTTATCTTATTTCTTTTTATTCTCATCTGGGAAGCAGGGAGTAGAGACTACACCTTTAAGACAGGAAACGGATATCCGAAAATGCCAAAAAGACAGCCCGGGAAATGAAGCAATTTCCATTCCTGACTGTCTTTTTATCATTATGAAAATATTTTCTTTATGGGAAATTCCGGTTTTTACTGATCAGAGAAAATCCTCCGCATCCATAATCTTACCATCCCGCCAGATCCGTTCCAGATCATAAAAGAGCCTGTTTTCTTTATCGAAAACATGCACGATCACATCTCTGAAATCCATCAGAATCCAGTTGGCGGTATCATAGCCCTCTACCTGTTTCACAAATATGCCTTCTCTTCCCAGTTTCTCCTGTACACTGTCGCTGAGGGCCTGTATCTGACTGCGGTTGGATCCGCTCGCAATGATGAAATAATCCGCAATCACAGAGACATTACTGATGTCGATGCCGCGAATATCCTCTCCCTTTTTGTCAGAGAGCGCTTCGATGGGCGGCTTTGCAATTTCTTTTGATTCCATATTCTCTCCTTGTTTTTTGTCTGAGCAGATTATGTTTCTGCCGAAGTGGATTGACAGTTTCCGTCTTAAATGACCTTTTGTATACTCAGCCTTTTTGCTCCAGATAATAATTCAGAGTCAGCTGTGTTCCCGGATGAATGTCTGATTTCGCCTTTGATAAATATTCCAGTGTATCCTGCAGAATCCGGATGACGGCCTGATCAATATCCTCAAAGGCAAGCTTTCTGATCTCACGCAGATGCGCCGCTTTTGTCCGCCCCGGCTCAATATAATCGGCCACAAAAACAATCTTCTCCAGAAGACTCATACCGGGTCTTCCTGTGGTATGACTGCTGATTGCGTTCAGCACATCCTGATCCGTTTCTTCATAAGTGTCCTTGGCAAGGCAAGCGCCAAGCTCGGCATGAACCAGAGAAGGATTCCGCCGTTCCATATCGGTGACCCTGATATGATATTTTTTGCACAGCTCCAGCTTGTCATGATCCGGCAGACATTTGGCACAGTCATGCAGCATTCCGGCCCGCAGCGCCTTATCCACATCTTCTCCGTAAACAGCAGCCAGATTGGCCGCGGTGTAGGCAACACTGAGCGTGTGTTCATAGCGGGGTTCATCCTGTACTTTTCTCATTTTCTTTCTGAGCTTTCTTAAGTCCATCTCTGTTCCTCCACCATTTTTTTGCCGCATCCGGATTTTCACATGCCGCAGTATTACTTAATAATCATTCATCATCTTCCGCATAAAGCCTGTTTTTCATGATATATTCCGCCACGGCTTCCGGCACCAGGCCCGTAACGGATTTATGCTGCCTTACCAGCTCTCTGATCCGGCTGGAGGAAACATCAGGCAGTTCCTGAAAAGGGATCAGAACCGCTCTGGCCTGAAATTCCGTTTCCAGAAGCCTGATCTGCTCCTGTAAGCGCTCCCTCTCCCAGGGATTTCGATTTACAATTCCAAGAGTACAAAGCTTGGTAATCTGCTCCGGCCTGTACCAGTGAGGAAAATAAAAAGCAGAATCCGCGCCCATGAGAAAATAAAACTCATGCTGCGGATATTGGGCTGTCAGCTCCGTCAGAGTGTCCGCCGTATAAGTGTTGCCTTTTCGATAAATTTCCACATCGCAAAAAGAAAAATAGGGTACACGCTGAATGGCCAGCTTCACCATATCTGAGCGAATCCGGCCGTCCGGAATGGAAAGACCGCTCTTTAAATAGGAAACTCCGCTTGGCATAAACCATACCTGATCCAGCTTACAATAGCTGTAAGCGGCATTGGCAAGGGCCAGATGCGCATTGTGTATGGGGTTGAAGGTGCCGCCCATCAGGCCGATTTTCACCATTCATTTCACTCCTATAAGGGCAGCATGATTTTTTTGTTGTCCTTATTTTCTTTATAAAGGATAATTTTTTTGCCGATGACCTGTACTACCTGGGAACGGGTACGGCCCGCCACCGTGTAGGCCAGTTCCTTTGGGTCATCCGCACAGTTGTTTAACACACTGATCTTGATCAGTTCCCTTTTATTAAAGGCTTCACTGACAGCCTCCACAAACTCCGGAGTCACAGAAGCCTTTCCGATCTGAAAGATCGGGTCAAGGTCGCTTGCCAGATGCATCAGATACGCGCGCTGTTTGCTTGTCATTCCTTCTCCTCTAATTTTTGTAATAATCAAACGCCAGGTCGTAAATCCTGACGGTATCTCCCTCCTGGATTCCCATTTCCTCCAGTTTGTCAATCACACCTCTGTCCTTGAGGAAATTCTGGAAAAACTGAAAGCCCTTCTCGCTCTCCAGATTGGTGTAGCCAAGCATTTTCTCAATGCCGGGGCCTTCCACCACATAAGCATTTTCTTTTTCGTCATAGTCCACTGTAAAGGGACCGTCATCGGCCTCCCGGTGTTCCTCCGGAAAATATTCCTGCTCAAAGATGACCGGCTGAGCATCCAGGCCGTTCAGCATGTCAAAGGCCTGATAAAGAAGCTCTCTGACGCCCTTTCCCGTAGCTGCGGAAATGGGCATGACCAGATAACCCTGGGGCTCAAATTCGGCCTTTAAGCGCTCCACAGCCTCATCTGCGCCGTCATAAAGAAGATCAAGCTTATTGGCTGCAATAATCTGCGGACGGGCAGGAAGAGAGGGACTGTAGTCCGCCAGTTCCTTATTGATGGCGTAGACATCCTTTACAGGGTCTCTGCCCTCACTGCCGGCGGCGTCCACTACATGAATCAGTACCTTCGTGCGCTCCACATGGCGCAGAAATTCATGCCCCAGTCCAACGCCTTCGCTGGCTCCCTCGATCAGTCCGGGGATGTCGGCCATCACAAAGCCCTTGCCATCATCCAGATCCACCACACCCAGACTGGGCTGCAAGGTGGTAAAATGATAATTGGCAATCTTTGGCCTGGCGTTGGAGGAACGGCTGATCAGAGTGGATTTTCCCACATTGGGAAAGCCCACAAGACCCACGTCGGCAATCACCTTTAACTCCAGAGTCAGCTCCAGCTCCTGAGCCGGCTGGCCTGGCTGTGCATACTTGGGAGCCTGCATGGTGGGGGTCGCGTACCGGGCATTGCCCCGTCCTCCCCGTCCTCCCTTGAGCAGGACGAATTCCTTCCTGTCTCCGGACATATCCACGATGACCTGATCGGAAGACGCCTCCTTGATGACTGTTCCGGCCGGTACGTGAATATAAAGATCCTCGCCGCTTTTCCCCTTCCGGTTTTTCTTATCCCCTTCCTCGCCGCTTTGAGCAACGTATTTCCTTACGTGTCTGAAATCCGTCAGCGTATTCAGGCCTTCATCCACCTGAAAAATCACGCTGCCGCCATTGCCGCCGTCGCCGCCGTCGGGTCCGCCCGCCGGGACAAATTTCTCTCTTCTGAAGGAAACATGGCCGTTGCCGCCCGCTCCGCTTTTGACAATAATTCTCGCTCTGTCGGCAAACATCCTGCCGCCTCCTTGTACATAAATAGCAAAGGCTCCAAACCTACAGAGTCTGGAGCCCTTCTAAAGTCCGTGTTACTCAGCCTTGGCAACCGGATATACGGAAGCCTTCTTCCTGTCGCGGCCCATTCTCTCAAATCTGAGAATACCGTCTGCCGTTGCAAACAGTGTGTCGTCTCCGCCGCGGCCTACATTGGTGCCGGGATGAATCTTCGTGCCGCGCTGTCTGTAAATGATGTTGCCGGCCTTGACGAACTGTCCGTCAGCTCTTTTTGCCCCCAGTCTTTTGGATTCGGAATCTCTGCCGTTCTTGGTAGAGCCCATTCCCTTTTTGTGGGCAAAAAATTGAAGGTTCAAATTTAACATGGCTTTACACCTCCTTAAATTCTATACAGCAATACTTTCTGCCGTACTGTCGGCAGATGTCACTCAGACCAAGAACCAGCGTGTCCATCAGCACCCTCGCCTCTGAGGATAACTCACTCTCAAACTCACAGCGGATAAAGCCTGTCTCCTCATTGGTCTGCACCCGGAACCAGGTATTCGTGAATTTCTCCAGACCGTTGATGGTGTTGATCACCAGCACGGAAATGGAAGCACAGACCATATCCTTTTCCATGGGGAACCGCTTATGTCCGGCGTGACCCATGCATGTCATGGAACGGTAGCTGTCTCCTGATCTTTCAAAGATGATCGTCGTCATATATCAGATATACCGGAATGCGGTTACACATTGATCTTGTCGATCTTTACCTGAGTGGATGCCTGTCTGTGACCGTTCTTCTTGTGATAGCCGGTCTTTCTCTTATACTTGTAAACGACAACCTTTTTGCCTCTGCCCTGCCCTGTCACGGTTGCTGTTACAGTTGCATCCGCGGCATCTGCGCCGGCCTTAAAGGTTTCTCCGCTTACCGCCAGGACCTGATCAAA
Source organism: Lachnospiraceae bacterium (assembly GCA_021205045.1). Classification (GTDB taxonomy): domain Bacteria; phylum Bacillota; class Clostridia; order Lachnospirales; family Lachnospiraceae; genus RGIG6307. The sequence goes on from JAJPYH010000147.1 coordinate 8,276, forward strand.
AGTAATTTCGCTGCCGGTTTCTGCATCGAGCTTCTCCACTCTGATCACATCGCCTTCGGCTACTTTGTACTGCTTGCCGCCTGTTGCAATAATAGCGTACATCTAAGACACCTCCTGTTATTTACTCGCTAACTGTGGTGACGCCCGTTTCCGGGCATACTTATACCTCGTTAAGCGGCATACCTTAGGTATAATATCAGCGGAGACGGCTTTTGTCAAGGATTTTCTGTCAAGCATTTTTGAAAATGTCCCGAA
>JAJPYH010000015.1 GCA_021205045.1 Lachnospiraceae bacterium
TTTCTCTTGTGGTATATAAGGACATTATCATAAATGGCTTATAAACTTTCTGTTTTTTTCAATTTTTCATTTTGACTTTTTTCTGAAAATATGTTAATATTCCCTCTGACAAAGACAGTGTGTAACCAAAAGGTATAAATCCGGCTGGTTTGCAGGCTGTCTTTTTTGTTTGAATAAAATGTTGCTATTTTCAGGAGGTTTTATGGAACAAACAAAGACAAATCAATTTCTGGAGACCGAGAAGGTTGGAACACTGATGCGCAAATACTCTGTTCCCTGCATCATCTCTCTTCTGGTGGCTGCCCTGTACAATATTGTGGATCAGATTTTTATCGCCAATGCCGATTATCTGGGTTCCTACGGCAATGCCGCCAACACGGTAGTATTCCCTCTGACGGTTCTGGCTCTGTCCGTGGCCGTCATGATCGGCGACGGCTGCTGCGCTTTTGTCAGCCTCTGCCTTGGCAAAAAGGAGGACGGCAACGCCAGAAAGAGCGTTGGCAACGCCGTTCTGCTGTGCATCGTATGCAGCATCGTGATCACCGCCATCTATCTGATTTTCTCACATCAGATCATCACCATGTTCGGCGGCACGGTCAACAACGAAACCTATGTACTGGCAAAAGAATACTTTTTCTACATCACGCTGGGCATTCCCTTCTACATGTTCGGCCAGTGCTTAAACCCCATCATCCGTTCTGACGGCAGCCCCAAATTCGCCATGGCTTCCACCGTAGCGGGCGCCATCACCAATGTGATTCTGGACCCGATTTTTATTTACATTTTCAAATGGGGCATGATGGGTGCGGCTGTAGCCACGGTCATCGGTCAGGTTCTGACCGCTGTCCTCTCCATCTGGTATCTCTTCCATACGAAGGCGGTGACGCTGGATAAGAGCAGCTTCGGCTTCTGGCCCCACCTGATGAGACGGTTTCTGACGCTGGGCATCACCAGCTTCCTGTCCCAGGTTTCTCTGGTGGTCTCCATGGCGGCTGTCAACAGCATGTGCTCCAAATACGCGGCGCTGGATGAAATCTACGGTCAGCCGGATCTGACGCAGATTCCTCTGGCTGTCATTGGTATCGTCATGAAATTCTATCAGGTCATGATTTCTGTCTGTATCGGAATCTCCGCCGGCACCATCCCCGTGGTTGGCTACAATATCGGCACCGGCAGAATGGACAGGGCAAAGCAGCTCTTTAACCGGGTGCTGATCGCACAGCTGATCCTGGGTCTGGTCTCCCTGTTCATCGTGGAAGTTCTCCCCTATCAGCTGATCGGCATTTTCGGCGCCGGCAACGAGTCCGTGTATTATACCCAGTTTGCCGTCCGGGCTTTCCGGATTTACCTGTGCATGGTGCCGCTGTCCATGATCAACAAGGGAACCTTCATCTTCCTGCAGGCCATGGGCAAGGCCTTCGCCTCCACCATAATTTCTCTGATGCGTGAGATTGTCTTCGGTGTGGCGCTGCCCATCATCCTGCCCATGTTCTTTGGTCTGGACGGTATCCTGTACTCCTTCCCGACGGCAGATGTGCTGGCCTTTATCATCGCGGCCTGCGTGATCGTCTCCGTGTATAAGGAAATGAACGCGGCGATTGCAAAACAGTCGAATTTCAGTTGACAAATTCCTTCCTCCCTGTTTGAATAGAAACAGGGAGGTTTTTTATTGCATGGGGAACGTTACTATTCACAGTAACGAGGAATAAAATGCGATAAAAGAGCCCCGGGAATGTGCACGCAAAGCACAAATAGCTTTCTGGGGTGATGAAACGACGATGAGCAAAATTATTTTTCTGGATGTGGACGGCACCCTCATCAACTATGAGGGAAAGCTTCCGGACTCTGCCCGCGAGGCAGTCTCAAGGGCACGGGCCAACGGCCACAGGGTCTATATCTGCACAGGCTGCTCCAAGGCAGAGATCATGCAGCGCGACCTGGGCGAACTGGACGGCATGATCGGCGGCAACGGCGCCTATGTGGAGGATCACGAAACGGTGGTCATGCATCAGGGCCTGACAAAGGATGAAGTAAGGCATATCGTGGACTGGTGCAATGGCCGTCACCTGGGCTTCTACCTGGAATCCAACAGCGGCATGTACTGCAATGACTACATGCTCGAGCAGGGACCCTCCACCATGGCAAAGTACGCCCTGGGCAAGGGTGCTGACCAGGGGCAGGCACAAGCCGTGGCACAGAGCTTTGTGGGCGGCTTTATCCTTGCCCGCGGTGAGGAGCTGTACCGGGATGATGTCAATAAAATCAGCTTCATCCTGAGCACCTACCAGGATCATCTGGACTCCAGAACAGAGTTTCCCACCCTGGAAGCCAACACCTGGGGCGGCAGAGGCGAGCTGGCCCTCTTCGGCGACCTGGGACCCACCGGCATCACCAAGCGCCACGCCATCGAGGTGCTGCTTGCATATCTGCACGCCGACAGAAAGAACACGATCTCTTTCGGCGACGCCAAAATCGACCTGTCCATGTTTGAATGCTGCGCCTACAATGTGGCAATGGGCAACGGCGGAGAGGAAATCAAGGCGGCTGCGGATTATGTGACCACGGATGTGGACGAGGACGGGCTGTATCATGCGTTCCGGCATCTGGGCGTGATATAGTCCCCGTAAGGAAAGGGGCGCCTGCACTGATACAGGCGCCCTTATGGAAAGGATTTGTTTTATGCTGTTTTGTAATCACAGTTTTGGAGGAAGGTGGTTAGCTCTCTCTAACCAAGAGTAAGTATACACGAACTTTATCGTTCTGTCAACCCCTGATTTTATTTTAAATGAACGACCACCCCTGATTTTATTTTAAATGAACGACGAAAGTTTCCTCTACTCCGGATACTCCGCCTCGGCCCAGGGCAGCATAACACTCATATCCACCGTCAGATCCCCGTCATAAATCCTGACAGGAATCCGATCCTCCAGCCCATAAATGGCAGGCCCCTCCTTTTCATTCATTGACTCGAAAACGTAAATCAACACCTTTCTCTTATGCAGATCCACCATCCAGTACTCTCTTACCCCGGCGTCCCGGTATTTGGTCTTCTTGATCAGCATGTCCTTCATTCTGGTGGAGGGGGATAAAACCTCGATCAGAAAATCCGGCGCTCCGTAAATTCCCCATCTTTTCACCTTGTCCCGGTCGCACAGAATTCCCACATCCGGCTGCACCATGGTCCTGTTGTCACAGTCCAGGCGCACATCCACCGGTGCCAGTAATGGCAGACAGCTTCCCCCATGATCCTTAATATAATTGGCAATCTGCCTGTAAATCTCACCCACCGCCTGCTGATGCAAAAATCCCGGCGCTTCCATGTCAAAGAAAAAGCCGTCGATGAGTTCCACCCGCTGATCATCCGGAAGAGCGTAATAATCCTCAATGGTGTACTCCCCCTGATCTTTTTTGCCATACTTTTGCGCCGCCTCCGATACCATCTGCGCGGACACTTCCTTCAGCGCTTCCTCATAGGTCTTTGCGATTTTGTCGTTTGAAAATTCCATTTCCATCAATATACCTCCGTTTGTCATTGAATTTTACTTTTTACCTGCATCCCGGATACTCTGCTTCGTACTGACCCATCCGCTATAAAAAGTTCCTATCGTTTACTCATATTTCGGGTAGACCTGCCCTGGAGGAAGTATAGCACATTTCCTTTGAGAATGTGGTCGTCATATCGTCTTTCCGTAAATTTTTTTGACCTGTGCTCTTCAGGGCATCCAACCGTGCAGGCGGAACTGCTCTTCAGGGCATCCAACCGCGCAGACAGAATTGCTCTTCACGGCATCCGGCCGCACAGGCGGAATTGCTCTTCACGGCGTCTGGCCGCACAGGCGGAATTTTTTTACAAAGTCTACAGATGTTTAACGTTTAAACCGCCATATTTTTCATTGACACACTACACAAAAAGCGGTATAGTGAAAGGGAAAAATCTGGCATAATGTCCAAATTTTTACTACATAATGAATTGGAGTGTTTGACATGTATCAGGATGATTACAGGCGTTGGCTGTCCGCCAGTCTGGAGGACGCGGATTTAAAACCCGAGCTTCAGAGAATCGCGGGAAATGATGACGAGATCAAGGATCGTTTTGCGGTAGCATTGAAATTCGGCACCGCGGGACTTCGCGGCGTGCTGGGAGCCGGCACGAACCGCATGAACATTTACGTGGTACGTCAGGCTACACAGGGCCTGGCCAACTGGGTAAAGACCCAGGGCGGCAATCAACTGGTGGCCATCAGCTACGACAGCCGCTTAAAGAGCGATGTTTTCGCCAAGACCGCCGCGGGCGTACTTGCCACCAACGGCATCAAAGTCAGAATCTATGACGCGCTGATGCCCGTTCCGGCTCTTTCCTTTGCCACCCGCTACTATCAGTGCAACGCCGGTATCATGGTGACCGCATCCCACAATCCGGCCAAATACAACGGCTACAAGGCCTACGGCCCCGACGGCTGCCAGATGACCGATGACGCCGCCGCCATCGTTTACGCGGAGATCTTAAAGACCGACGTGCTCACGGGAGCCAGATATATCTCCTTTGCCGAAGGCGTGGAGAACGGTCTGATCCGTTTCGTGGGCGATGATTGCAAAAAGGCCTTCTATGAGGCCATTGAAGCCCGCCAGGTTCGTCCGGGCCTGTGCAGGACTGCTGGACTGAAGCTGGTCTACAGCCCCTTAAACGGCTCCGGCCTGGTACCTGTCACTCAGGTGCTCAATGATATCGGCATTGAAGATATCACCATCGTACCGGATCAGGAATATCCCAACGGCTATTTTACCACCTGCAGCTATCCCAATCCGGAGATCTACGCTGCCCTGGAGCAGGGACTGAAGCTGGCTGAGCAGACCGGCGCCGGCCTGGTGCTGGCCAGCGATCCTGACGCGGACCGCGTAGGGATCGCCAGGGAGGGTCCGGCCGGCTCCTATGAGCTGGTCAGCGGCAACGAGATGGGTGTTCTGTTACTGGACTACATCTGCGCGGGACGCATTGAGAAGGGCACCATGCCTGAGAACCCCGTGGCTGTGAAATCCATCGTTTCCACCCCCTTAGCGGACGCAGTAGCCGCCCACTACGGCGTGGAGATGAGAAACGTACTGACTGGCTTCAAGTGGATCGGCGATCAGATCGCCAGCCTGGAAGCGGCAGGCGAGGTGGACCGCTTCATCTTCGGCTTCGAGGAGAGCTACGGCTATCTGGCCGGCCCCTACGTCCGCGACAAGGACGCTGTCATCGCCTCCATGCTGATCTGCGAAATGGCGGCCTATTATCGTTCCATCGGCAGCTCCATCAAGGAGCATCTGGAAGAGCTCTACGCTCAGTACGGCAGATATCTCAATAAAGTAGACAGCTTTGAGTTCCCGGGTCTCACCGGCATGGACAAGATGAGCTCCATCATGCAGGGACTGCGCGACAACCCGCCCGCAGAAATCGGCGGCTACAAGGTTACAAAGGTTACCGATTATCAGAAGCCGGAAGAGACCGGACTTCCCGCTGCCAACGTACTGATCTACGCTCTGGAAGGCGGCGCCACCACCGTGGTTCGTCCCTCCGGCACCGAGCCCAAGATCAAGACCTACTTCACCACCCTTGGCAAGGATGTGGCGGAAGCACAGGCACAGAAGGATCAGCTGGCGGAGGCGCTGAAGCCCATTCTCGCATAAAGTATAGAAGGTCTCACAATTTCAAAGTTTTTTTAGAATATTACAGTATCAAAGAAGCCGTCTCATGATCGAGACGGCTTCTCTTATTATCAACAGTAAAATGTTATTTCTCCGAAATATTCCTTCCGCATCTGTAAAATATCTTCACTTCTCGCTTAAATGACCCGCATAATATTTCTCAGGTTATGCTCCGGAACTCCGGAGTTATTATGACGGCAGCCAGCAGGCAGCACGACGAAAACAATATTTTTCATCCGGTTTTTCAATATATACTTTGACTTTTCCGTCCGGTTTCATTTCAGAATGAACAATTTCTGTTCCATCATTTAAGGTCAAAAAGGGATACATCATATTATTCACCTCACAATACAGGGAGCCTCATCACACCTCCCTGGTATACCTTGCCAGCCACTGCCGCTCTTCCTCTGTGAGCATCGGGCTGAGTGTCTCGTACACCTTTCTGTGATAGTCGTTCAGCCAGCCCTTCTCCCGCTCACTCATCAGCTCCGGATTGATGGCGTCCAGATCAAAGGGAATCAGCGTCAGCGTCTCCAGGTACATAAACTGGCCGTAGGAGTTCTTCTCCCCCTTGCGCACCAGCACCTCATTCTCCAGACGAATCCCATGAGAACCCTCAATATAGATGCCCGGCTCATCGGTGATCACCATGCCCTCCTGTAAGGGCTCATAGGCACCCTCCCGAATCCTCCAGTGGAAGCCTGCGGGTCCCTCATGAATATTCAGAAGATACCCCACGCCATGGCCGGTCCCATGATTGAAGTCCAGATTTCTCTCCCAGAAGGGACGGCGGGCCTCATAGTCCAGGTTTTCCCCGCAGGCGCCCTCCTTAAACTTCACATTGGCAAGGCTTAAGTTGCTGATGGCCACCAGTGTGAAATGGTCCTTCATGATCTGAGGCACCTCGCCCAGCGCATAGGTGCGGGTCACGTCCGTGGAGCCCTCATAAAATCCTGCGCCGGTGTCAGTCAGGTACAGCGCGCCGGGCTTGAGCTCCACATCTGTCTCCGGGGTGGAGGAATAATGCACAATCGCCCCGTGCTCACCGTAGGAGCTGATGGGACCGAAGCTGGGCCGCAGGAAATTGCCCATTTGCGCCCGGAACTCATCCAGCCTGTCGGAAGCGCTGATCTCCGTGATCTTTTCTTTTCCCACATTTTCCTTCAGCCATTTCATGAAACGCACATGAGCCACGCTGTCCTTGATCTGCGCCTGACGGATATTGGCAATCTCCGTCTCATTCTTGACAGCCTTCATCAGCATCTCAGGGTTGCGCTTCTCCACCTTTTTCACATCGGCGGGGATCAGATTGTACAGCGCGTAATTGACCCGGCGGGGATCCAGCAGCAGAGTCTGAGAAGCCGTCAGCTTCTGAATATCCTGATAAATATCGTTATAAGGCCGGATGGTCACGTTGTTGGCGGCAAAATCCTCCAGCATCTTTTCATCCGCCTTGTCCGCGTCCATATACAGATTCGCATGATCCATGGTGATAATGCAATAACAGAGCACCAGCGGAAAATACGCAATATCATCTCCCCGGAAATTAAAGGTCCAACAGATGTCGTCCAGCGTGGTCAGCACATGCACATCGGCGCCCTCTTTTTCCATCTCCCCGCGGATGCGGGCCAGCTTACTGGCCGTAGTCTCGCCGGTATACTGAATATCCAGATGAAAGGCCGGTTTGTGGGGAAGCGCAGGGCGGTCCTCCCAGATGTTGTCGATCAGATCCTCTCCGCAGGAAATAGAAGCGCCGTTTTTCTCCGCAATCTCCGCATACTCCGTTCCCTGTCCCTTGGACACCACCCGGCCGTCAAAACCGATGGTCTGCCCCTCCTTCACATGCTCCTTCAAAAAATCATCCATGGTGGGAACCTCCGGCTCCCCGCTCTTCATCAGTGTAATCGGCGAGCCCGCAAGCTGCTGTGCCGCCTGAATGAAATAACGGCCGTCAGTCCACAGATAAGCCTCCTTTTCCATAATGAGCGCCGTCCCCGCAGAGCCGGTGAAGCCGGTAATAAATCTGCGGGCGGCAAAATACTGCCCCGTGTACTCACTCTGATGAAAATCAGCGGAGGGCACGATATAGTAGTCAACCCCCGCCTTTTTCATCTCTGCTCTCAATGCCTGTATTCTCTCTGAAACTGTCATGTTGTCCTTTCCGGCGCGCTCAGGAGCTGTAGTGAATCCTGTATCCATCCTCGCAAAAGCTTCCCAAATGCGCCTGTCTCAATCAATGTGCCGCGATGTGCGGCTGTATTACCCCATTTTAGCCACAGGGCAATCGAAAGTCAACGATTCTCCGTGACAAAAATATTTTCGCCTGTGAAGTCATTACTATACAGGTAACGCTCAGTCAGCTGAATAAGTTGTAATACTGCAGAATCCGGTATTCCGGAAACTCTGTTTCCTCTCCGCTCCAGCTGTAGAAATTTCCTTCAGCATCCTCATACCCCCTGGGGGTCAGAATCGGATATTCCTCCATGAAATCACTCAGATACTGAAAATAAGACGACATCGGGATTCCCGCCGTTTCCATCAGAAGCACCCCCAGATAATTCATGCTGATATCATAGTCTGAAGCCTCCTCGATATCATAATTTGCCCAGATGACAAATGGCGCCTTGTACTGATTGAGGGTTTGATCCAGCTCTGTCAGGCCCTCCGTATTGGCGTAGATCGTCTCATAAAAGCTGTCGTCCGAGAACAGAGGCTGATGATCACCGAACATACATATAATCACCTTTGGTGTTAGTCAGCAAAAGGGTCGTTCGATCAGATCAGCAGTAAGCCAGCC
>JAJPYH010000001.1 GCA_021205045.1 Lachnospiraceae bacterium
AAAAAACGGACTTAAAGGCTTAACGACCCAATTACTGACTAACACCAAAATTTATAAAGAATATATAAAAGCCATTTTCTTCACGGGAAGGAAATCCGGGAAGAGGGTGGCTTTTCTCATGAAGAGAGTGCCCAAGAATATCGCTCATATTCGCAAAAAATGCACAAAAAGTTCTGAAAAAGTTTAGAAAAAACAAGATGATTATATACTTTATTCAGGAACCCGTTGTAGAATTGCACTATAAAACGGCTGCTGCGGTAGCAAAAATTTGTCTGAAAGGTGGTTTTTCCTATGGCGAAAGAAAAGAAACCAAAAATCAAAAATGGGATGATGCAGATGCCGGACGGCCGGATGATGCGTGTTCAGAAGATGAGCACCCTCGCTTACATGAAACAGCATATCTGGCTCTATATCCTGCTTCTTCCCGGAGCAATCTACTTCATCATGTTCCGCTACATTCCTATGGGCGGCCTGGTGATCGCGTTCAAGGATTACTCTCCCTTTAAGGGGATCTGGGGCAGTGACTGGGTAGGACTGTATCAGTTCCAGAAGTTCTTCACCAACGGCGATTTCGGGATGCTTCTGACCAACACATTGGGCATCAGCCTGCTGCAGCTGGTACTGTATTTCCCGATGCCCATTATCCTGTCTCTGTTTTTGAATGAGGTGCGGCATAACGGATATAAGAGAGTGGTGCAGACCCTGGTTTACATCCCTCACTTTGTATCCTGGGTTATTGTGGCATCCCTGACCTTCCAGCTGTTTAACTCCACAGATGGTATTATCAATCTGGTGTTCAAGCAGATGACGGGGCATACCTTCAACATTCTGTCCAATTCCAAGACCTTTTGGGGCCTGATTGTAGGACAGGACATCTGGCGTGAGACCGGTTACGGCACCATCGTTTTCCTGGCGGCTCTCTCCGGCTGTGATCAGGAGCAGTATGAGGCAGCCAGAGTGGACGGCGCGGGACGCTGGAGCCTGATGTGGCACATTACTCTGCCCGCCATCCGCAGCACCATCATCACAATGCTGATCATGCGTGTGGGCAGTGTCTTAAGCACGGGCTATGAGCAGATCTTCCTGATGAGAAACGACTTAAACGTTTCCAGAGCCGAGACCTTTGATACATATACATATACCAAAGGTATTACCCAGGGCATGTATTCCTACTCCTCAGCTGTCGGTATGTTCAAGTCAATCGTCGGTATGATCATGGTTATGTCCGCTGACCGTATCGCCAAGGCGTGCGGCGAGAGCGGTCTGTATTAAGGGAGGAGACAGCTATGGCTAAGAAAAATAGGGCAAAATCAAGTACATTGGGCGTCAGTAAGTTCGGCGTCGCGGATGTGATTATTTATGTAGTTCTGGGCCTGATCGGTCTGTGCATGGTGCTTCCTTTCCTGTATGTGTTTGCCGGTTCCTTCGCAACGGAGAAGGAGCTGACAGAGAGAGCATTTTTCATCATCCCGAGGGTATGGTCTCTGAACGCGTATAAATACGCTATTCAGACAGCAAATATTTTAAGAGGACTGCGTAACTCCATTCTCCTGACCATTCTGGGCACGGTGACCTGTATGCTGTTTTCCCTGACCTTTGCGTATCCGCTGTCAAAGCAGCACTTCAGGGGACGCAACTGGATGATGAATCTGGTCATTTTCACCATGCTGTTCTCCGGCGGCCTGATTCCTACCTACCTGGTAGTGACAGCTTACGGACTGCGTGACAGCTGGTGGGCACTGATCTTAATCGGTGCCATCAGCCCATTCAATATGGTAATTATCAAAAACTTCTTCCAGGGTCTTCCTGTGGAGCTGGATGAGGCTTCCTACATGGACGGAGCCAACGATCTGCAGATTTTCTGGAAGGTGGCTCTGCCGCTGTCCAAGCCGGTGATTGCATCCATCTCTTTGTTCTACGGCGTAGGCTTCTGGAATGACTACTTCAACGCAATGATTTATCTTGACAGTGCGGAGAAGTATCCGATCCAGATCCAGCTGCGGGCGATCATTCTGCAGAGCTCCACAATCGCGGACACTGTGACAGAGTATGATATCAACGGTACGCCTCCGGATAAGGCAGTAAAGATGGCCTGCACCGTTATCGCCACCGTCCCGATCCTGATTGTGTATCCCTTCGTTCAGAAGTACTTCACCCAGGGCGTCATGGTAGGTTCGGTCAAGGGTTGATTATAACCTCAAATAAGCATTGCAGATGTGCGGCAGTGCTGTAACATTTCAAGAATGAACAGGAGGATTCCCATATGGAACCCTCCTGAGAGCTCATAGATACATATTTTTTTTAACAGGAGGAAAAGTATTATGTTTTTTAAATCCATTTCCCGCAGAGATTTCATGAAGGGAATGATGGTAGGCGGCGTGGCGGCAGCTTCCGCCGGTGTGCTGACAGCCTGCGGCTCCAGCAGCTCCAGCTCTTCCAGCTCCAGCAGCTCCAGCTCCGATTCTGGTTCCAGCAGCTCCGAGGACAGCTCCAGTTCTGAGAGCACCGAGAGCACGGTAGAGCGTCAGACCATCACCTGGTCTGTTATCGACTTCAATGCCGGCAACAATAACGTTGGTGATTATGCAGAAGAGATCATGGATACCATTGAAGATTATGTAGGTCATGACCTGGATCTGACCTGGGTGGCAAGCGATGCTTTGACTGAGAAGAATTCTCTGTATATGGCAACTCCGAAGACCATGCCCATGATCATGTCCTGGTCCAGCACTGTGACCGGCGACGTGGTGTCCGCTGCCAAGAACGGCGCTTTCGTTGATCTGAATAATTATGTCTGGGATGAGGCGAAGTATCCGAACCTTTCCAAGATGTCCACCAGTGTTGCTTCTAGCCTGGAAGTGAACGGCGAGCTGATCGCTGTTCCCCGTTCCCGTGTTCTGGGCCGTTACGGTCTGTCCTATCGTACAGACTGGGCTGAGAAGCTTGGCGTAACCCTTCCCGGCGAGACTGCGGAAGCTACTCCCGATGATGTTTACAATCTGCTGGATGCTTTCAGTCATGGTGATCCGGACGGCGATGGCTCTGACAACACCTATGGCCTTGAGATGATCGGCGACTACATGGGCACCTTCGATATCATCCAGACCTGGTTTGGCTGCGGCAATGGCTGGGCTGAGGTTGACGGACAGCTGGTACCGGTATGGCAGCAGGATGAGTATTTTGAGGCGGTTGATTATATCAAGCAGCTCAATGACGATGGTCTGATGGTGCCCGGATGGTATGAGAGACAGTCTGACAGCTGGGAGAATGCCTGCAAGACAGGTGAGGCCGGTGCGTTCATTGATACCATGGACGGCGGCAGGAGAATCTGGAGATATTTTGAGGCTGATGATACATGGACTGCTTCTGTGATCGATTCCAGTGAGCCGGCCAGCATGACTCTGTACGGAGCTGTCAACGGCTACACGCTGGCAACTGCAGGCTACAACGGATATTTCACTTTGTCCGCCACCACCTGCGATACCGATGAGAAGATCGAGGCAGCGCTGACTGTTCTGGACAAGCTGAACGATGAGGAGATGCTGATCCTGACTCAGTATGGTCTGGAAGGCATCAACTATGAGTACAATGACTCCGGAGAGCTGGTGGATCTGGATACCGAGGACAGCGCACTTGCAGGCAACTATTCCGGTCTGAATCAGCTGCTTTGCTATCTGCCCTCCACTGAGGAAACCACTATCGCTGAGGAAACCGACAAGTTCTCTGCGGCACAGACTGAGGCTTATTCCAGAAACCTGGATTATGCGGTTACAAACCCGGCTCTGTCCTATACGGTGAATTCCTCCGCTTACTCTGAGGATGGCGCGACTCTGGACTCCGAGGCTTCCACTCTGAGAACCCAGTATGTCTGCGGTGAGATTGATCTGGATACCTTTAAGACCAGCCTGGACAACCTGCTGACCAAGGGCTATCAGGCAATCATCGATGAGGTGAACGAGCAGTATCAGGCAAACCAGTAAGGCATTGCTGATGTCAGTGAAGTTCATCATCGGATGAAGAAGCAATGAAATGAAATCAAAATCGCCGGGATCATTTGTTTACAGATGGTTCCGGCGGTTTTTCCGTTTAAGGAAAAAGCAGGTTTTGCTTTTAAATTCGCAGTCTCGCCCGCTTATAGTGCTTTCCTGCTCTTTGCGGAGCTGAGCAGGCAGCCAATCAAATGATTATTCCTGTAATTTGTGAAGGGATTTACAAAACGAAAAAGGAACTCTATAATGGGAAATAAAGGCGAGCGCCATTATGAGAACTGTTCGAAAAAGGAATCTGATAACGAGGCAGTAAAGACGAGCACCTTTATGAGAACTATTGGAATATGTCAGCCTGAAAAGAGGAGAGGAATGGGAAACATTCAATTAAGAATAAGAGAGGTTCAGGAGAGCCTGGTCGTTTTGGAGTGGGATGCGCCCTGCCCGGAGGAAGCTGCGGAAGGCAGGAGTGCGGTACGGAATGGGGAGTTTACTTATCGTGTATACTGGGCAGATCGTTTTAGTCCTCAGATGGAATATAAGTGCCTTGCTGAGACGGAGGAGAGCACCTATACTTTACATAAATCCACCCATATCCCCCATTATGTGTATGTGGAGGCAGTATCGGATGGAAAGGTCATCGCAAAGAGCGAGATTGTGAAAACGCCGGTGGGGCGTGTACTGCATGAGCAGCTGGAAAAGCTCAGCCGGGGACTCATTGCCGTGAAGGTGAAGGAGGGAGTGTTCCTCTCCTGGCGGCTGTTTCTGGATGAGGTCACGGGTTATACGAAGACCGGCATGAGCGGCACGGATTTTGTGGTATACCGGAATGGGGAGAAACTGGCAGTGGTGACGGACAGCACCAATTATCTGGACGCGGACGGCACGGCGGAGGATGAGTACGCGGTGGCGGCGATTCCCGGAGAGCATGGGCTTGTGCGGAACGATGTTTGGGAGAGTATACCTTGCTGTAAGGCGGTAAAGCCCTGGAATCATGACGCCCCCTACACAGAAATTCCGCTGCGGAAGCCGGAGGGCGGCGTCACACCTGCAGGGCAGGCCTTTACCTACAGCGCAAACGACATGAGCGTGGGAGACGTGGACGGCGACGGAGAGTATGAGTTTTTTGTCAAGTGGGATCCCTCCAATTCCCATGATGTTTCTCAGCGCGGATATACGGGGCACTGCCTGATTGACTGTTATAAGCTGGATGGAAGACTTTTATGGCGCCTGGACATGGGCGACAACATTCGCGCGGGGGCTCACTATACCCAGTTTATTGTCTATGATTTTGACGGGGACGGAAAGGCGGAGATGTCAGTAAAGACCGCTCCCGGCACCTGTATGACCGTATTTAACGAGAACGGCACTGTGAAGAGCTGCCGTTATATCACTTTGCCCCGGGAGGATGAGGCAAAGGGAGTGACCAATCAGGATAATTATGTATGCAGTGCCGATGATTATTACCGGCATCTGGCTGAGGTATTCACCCACTGGCAGGAGTATCCCCAGGTGAAGCAGGGGCAATGGCCTTCCTCAGTGGAGGAGTGCATCGGCCTTGCGCCGAAATACAGCTATCCTCTCAGCGAGGAGGACGCCCGGGAGCTGACTGATTATTTCATGGATATATACGCGCCCTCCCTCAGTGACAAAAATAAGCTGCGGGAGTTTGAGGGCTTTATCTACGAGGGGCCGGAGTACCTGACCATGTTCGCCGGTACCGGGGAGGAAATTGAGACCATTCCTTTCCCTCATCCCAGAGATGACGATGGTCTGCTGTGGGGAGATTACGCCTTCCTCAGGATCGAGCCCTGCAACCGGGTGGACAGGTTTTTGTCCGGCGTGGCCTATCTGGACGGGGAGCGGCCCTACCTGATCATCTGCCGGGGATATTACACCAGGACCACCATTGTGGCCTATGATTTCTTTGAGAGAAAGCATCGGGTGAAGTTTGATGTTGACAGCGGTTATATTCCCATGGACAATCCTTTCCGCTTCTGGACCAATCACAAGGATGGGTCAGACCCGGTTTACGGCTGCATCGCAGGACAGGGAGATCATTCCCTGGCCACGGCGGATGTGGACGGGGACGGCTGCCAGGAGATTATTTACGGCGCGGTGGTGATCGACCACGACGGAAGCGTGCTTTATTCGGCAAAGGGATATCTGCCGGACGGGCGTTACGTGAAGCTCTGCCATGGGGATTCCATGCATGTGGCGGTGATCGATCCGGATCGTCCCGGATATCAGATTTTCAATGTATTTGAGGAAGGGAAGGACGCTCCCTACGGCTGGGCTCTTCGGGACGCTGAGACCGGGGAGGCCATTTTTGGAGAGTACGCGGAGGAAGACCTGGGACGCTGCCTGATCGGCGACGTCAGCCCTGATGTGCGCGGATTGTCTGTCTGGGTGAACGATGTATATGACTGCAAGGGACATAAGCTGGCAGACAAGCCCCTGAGCACCAACGCCAATATCCGCTGGGCTGCGGACCTGACCACTCAGGTCATTGATGAGGCAAATTACCTGACCGGAGAGCATATCGGTGTGATCAATGACAATACCCACGGGGAAATGCTGCGGCCGGAGGGAACGCTGACCAATAATGGTACGAAGGGAAATCCCTGCCTGATCGCCGATGTGTTCGGGGATTTCAGAGAAGAGCTTCTGCTGAGAACCGCGGACAGCAGCGCTATCCGCATTTACACCAGCACGGAGGTGACGGAGCATAAGCTTTTCACTCTGATGCACGATACCATGTACCGGACCGGCATTGCCTGGCAGAATAACTGCTACAATCAGCCCTGCTATACGAAATTTTATTACGCCAGCGATATGGATTTCTCCCAGGTGCTGCCGTGGCTTAAGGAGGAGACTTAAGCCGCTGCAAAGCTCATAGATGAAAAGATTTCCCCCAGGGCATTCAGAAAAAGAGGCAGCCCTGGGGGAAGCGTATTGTATTGTCACGTATCTGACGGAATATCGCCGGTCAGCTCCGCAAAGTCAATGGTCAGATCCTCAAAAATATTGGAAGTGATTTTGTCATTAAAGGTGTAGGTGTGAACCTGAAAGCGCTCCTGTTCCAGATAATATACCATAACATTTCTGCTGGAAGGGTCAATAATCCAGTATTCTCTGACGCCCGCATCAGCGTAAAGATTCAGCTTGCGCACATAGTCGTGTCCGGGATTGGTGGGAGAAACGATCTCAATGATCCAGTCGGGAGCCCCGGTGCAGCCCCGGTCCGTAAGTTTTGAGCGGTCACAGACAATGCTGATGTCCGGTTCCACGGTGTTGTCCCGGTCGTTTCTCAATTTGACAGCAAAAGGAGCGTGGTATACGCGGCAGGAGCCGTGCTTTGAATGTATATAATTATTAATTGCTGTGTGCAATTCAGCTGAGATTTCCTGATGAATCCGGCTGGGCGCTGCCAGATAGTAGAGCCGTCCGTTGATCAGCTCCGCACGGACATTTTCAGGGAGATTCCAGTAATCATCTTCGGTATAGATGTGTTCCTTTGGCAATGGCATAAGGACGCCTCCTTTCCTTTCATAAGATGGTGAAGTCCGCTTTGGCGGACAGGTTGATCTGGTTACAGTATATATGAAAAGGAAACATTCGTCAAACGATATTCCCGGGGAAGACATTGCTTGAAGTTACAGTGAATTGCAGTTGCCTGAATTTGCATGGCTGCTATTCGCGGATTCGACTTTTATATATGGTGATGTCCGCGATGGCAGGCATATTTGTTTAGAAATAGTTTATTATTTTAATAAATAATTATTAGCACTCACTATTGACGAGTGCTAATAACTGTGCTATAACATATACATCAAACAAAACAACAACCCGAGAACAAAAATGAACAGTTCCCGGTTTTCATGAAAGGAGAGATGTATTATGTTGATGCCCAGTATTTTTGAGGATAATTTTATGGATGACTTTTTCGGTGTTCCAGCCAGAAGAGATCACAGGAGAGAGGAAGTGCTCGGTTCTATGATGCAGACAGATGTACAGGAGAATGAGACCGGCTACACGGTGACAATGAATATCCCCGGCGTGAAAAAGGAGAATGTGAAGGCCGAGCTGAAGGAAGGCTACCTGACAGTCACCGTTTCCACCAACAGCTCCGATGAGCAGAAGGATACCAATGGCAGGTATATCCGCAGGGAGCGTTATCAGGGAAGCTGCAGCAGAAGCTTTTATGTGGGCAAGGATATCACACAGGAGGATATCAAGGCCAAATTTGAGGACGGTACCCTGAAGCTTTCCATTCCGAAGAAGGAAGCCATTCCGGAGAAGAAGGAAAATAATTATATTGAAATCCTGTAATTGCAGGAAAAGCCCTCTCGCGGCAGTTGCCGTGAGGGGGCTTTTTTGCGCGCATATTTTGATTTTTTTTACAGATACTAGTATAACATAAAATAAATAACTGGCCAAATAATGGCTTTTGTGCTATA
>JAJPYH010000198.1 GCA_021205045.1 Lachnospiraceae bacterium
AGTCGGGGCTAATGTTAAAGATTTTTCGGGACATTTTCAAAAATGCTTGACACTCGTAAGCCTCTTTGGCTTTTCTCAGGGCTTCCTCAGCGGAACGCACCACCTCTTCGGCCGCGGCAATCTGCGCGCCGGCGGTTTCTCCATAGCTGGAGTAGCTCTGTTCCTCCTCCTCTTCCAGCTCCAGAGTGAAGAGCAGGTCTCCCTCCTGCACCTCGTCACCCTCCTTGACAGAAACACTGACCACCTTCAGGCTCTCCTCCGGGTAGACCCGCCAGATGTCGCCGGATGTGACCGTACCGGTTCCCGCACCCTGGTGGTGATGGTGCTGCTGCTGACGTACTCTGCGGAAACCTCCGGCAGCGAGTAGTTCATAATGGTGTTGGAGAAGAAGGTGAGGATCAGCATGATGATCAGGAACACGATCACCGCGTTCTTGATCCAGTCTCTTCTTCTGGTGCTTCCCTGTTCGTTCATTCCGATTTGCCTCCCTGAAAAGTTAAAAAGTTATCCTGCAGTTTCCGGTTTCGTCATTTTATCCCTTGATGCCGCCCTGGTAAGTGATTCCTTCCACCAGGTAATCCTCGCCGTAGAGGAAGACGAAGAGACAGGGGATCATGTAGATCGTGGCCACTGCGAAGGCCAGACCCAGCTCTCCGCTGTTGATCTTGCTTAAGTAGACACTCAATGGCTGCAGGGATTCATCCGACAGCAGGATGATGGGCTGTTCCACCATGTTCCAGTAATCGATGAATACCAAAATGGCCACGGAGCAGACGGCGCTTTTGCACAGGGGAAGGGCGATCTGCATAAAGATCTGGAATTCCCCGGCACCGTCGATTTTGGCCGCCTCTATGATGCCCATGGGAATCCGCTTCATGTATTTGGTCAGCAGATACACGGAAAACGGAGAGAAAATGCCCGGCAGCCAGATGGCCCAGCGGGTGTCCAGGATATTCAGCCAGTCGCTGACCAGGTAATTGGGCACCAGCGTCACCTGATAGGGCATCAGCATCAGTATAATATAGGAAAAAAAGATGATCTGCCGCAGGCGTCCCTCGTAGCGGTAAAAGCCGTAGGCCGCCAGAGCCGCCACCACAATCTGAAATACCACAATGGGCACCACCAAAATCACGGAATTCCAGAACTTCAGCAGATAGTCCGGGCTTTTCAAAAGCACGGTGGCATACTGTTCAAAAGAAACCATGTCCGGGATAAATTTCAGGTTGACCTGTTCGGAGATAAACACCTTGCCGCCGGACTCGGTGGTGGAGAAAATCACGCCGTAATTGGCGGAAATTTCCGTGCTGGACATAAAAGAATTGGTAATGGTCAGCACAATAGGCGTCAGAAACAGGATGGCAAAGCAGGCCGCAAACAGAAAGGCAATGGACAGCCAGATGATGTGCATACCTTTCCGGAAGGTCTGCTTTTTGTTGCGTTTATTTTTCATCAGCCCTCCACGTCCTTTCCGAAATAATTTTCAATAAGGAACAGAATCCCGATCACCACGATCATAAACAGACTCATAAGAATAGCCGCAGCGGAAAGGTTCTGGTAATTCAGCTTCCGGAACATATTGTTCATGTAGTGCTGCAGCATATAGATCCAGTCTGTGGGGTTGTCACCCGTCAGCAAGTACACCTCACGGAACACCTTGAAGGAGTTAATCAGTGACATGATGGTCACAAATAAAAGGGTGGACGTCATGTATCGAAGCTTGATATGCCAGAAAATCTGAAACTGGCTGGCCTTCTCCAGCACTGCCACCTCGATTAAATCCTTCGGGATATTGGAAAGGGCCGCCATGAACAGGATCATGTTGTAACCCAGATTTTTCCACAGAAATAAAATGACAATGACAAAAATGTCCTGGGAGGATTTCAGCCAGTCCACTTTATTTTCCACCCCCAGGAAAGCAAGCCACTGGTTGACGGCGCCGTTATAGTCAAAAAGCACCTGCCAGACCAGCACCACGCTGGCCACCGGCACCATCATGGGGCTCAGAAAGAAGGTCCGGAACTGGCTGCGCAGAGGGATTTTCCACTGTAGCACCAGGGCCAGCAGCAGGGAAAGCCCCACCGCCAGGGGCACCGCAATCACAGAAAAGTGCAGGGTGTTCCTGACCGCCCTTAAGAAAGCGGCATTTTTTAATATTTTGGCGAAATTATCCAGACCCACAAAGTTCATGCTGACCGGATTATCCACCACGGAATAGGCGATGACTACCAGAAAGGGCAGGAAGAAAAAGGCGAGTACGCCCAGGAAGCTGGGGGCAATGAAGGCGGCAGAGAGGCGTTTGACCTTCCGCTTCTGCCTGCCCAGCTTCTGTTTAGAGGATGCAGTTCTGTTCTTTTTATGTATTGCTCTCATGAAATATCCCCTGATACGTGCTTACACGCCGCTTATCATTCTGCAAACAGCAAAAAACAGCAGATGATCTGTTCCCGTTTATCCTGGTCAATTGGAAATTCGTGACTTCCGTAATCGAACGTTACTGTGAATAGTAACAATCAAATTGTATACCCTGTGCAAATCATCCAGCGCATCTCAGCTGTTCTCGCTCAGATACAGGCTCACCCGGTTCTGGATAATCGCCGCCACATCGTCCACGCTCTTCTGCCCGGAGAAGAAGCTGTCCGCCTCCTCCTCGATGATGGCCAGAATCTCCGAATTGTCCGTGGCACTCACAGCCACGGCGCCGTTCAACAGCTCGTAAAACTCCTCAATATCCTCCTCAGTACAGGGCTCATACCAGTACTCCCAGCCGTCCTGATAGCCGATGCCGGAGCCGGTACCCCCGATGATGGTCTCCCCATTCTCGTCCAGAACAGGATCCCCGTTCTCATCCAGCAGATATTCCACGGCTGTTTCTTCCTCAAAATACTGATCCAGCTCCTCCTGCAGAACAGAGAACCCAAAGCCGCCCCAGGTGGTCTCAGCGGTCAGGGTTGACACGATAAAGTCCGCCGCCGCATCCTTATATTGAGATTTGCTGCTGATGGCATAGGTGGAACCGGAGGAGGAAATCAAAGTCCCGTTGCCCCCAAGTCCCGGATAGCCCACGGCAATATAATCCTTCCCCTCAAAAATCGCCCGGTAAAGCTGGAGCTCCTCCAGATCGTATATATAGGCTTCCGAGGCGGCCAGCTGACCGTTCTGAATCATGGTAGGCTCGCTGGCCCCTTCCATATCATACTCATAGTCCTCCGGGAAGGCGGCCGCCAACTCCAGGAGTGCCTTGAACTCCTCCGTATCAAAGCTGCAGGTATTGTCCTCCTCGTTGATGAAGCTGCCGTAGCCGTAGGTCAGAAGCTCATTCAGCATACTGTCCCGGGTTTCATACTGCAGCCACTGCATTCCCTCCGGCAAATTCTGAATGGCCTCGGCGGCCTCAGCAAGAGTCCAGCCGGATTCGGTACCCGCTACATCCGTCAGCGCGTACACCGTACGCAGCACAAATTCGGCAGGGAGGAAATATAACTCTCCCTCATCCAGATACGCGTCATACACCTGCGTTACAAATTGATCCCGGGTATAGCCTCTCTCATCCAGGTAAGGAACCAGATCCTCCAAAAGCCCATTGTCGGCAAGGGTTCCCGCATTTACGCCATAGCCGGTCATAATGATATCCGCGCCCTCCCCGGTGACCAGGTCATTCTGCATCCGGGTAACCGCGTCCTCATAGTAGGTCTGATAATCATTATAATCTATGGTCGAATAATCCAGATAAGTCTTCATCTCAATGCGGTACTGGTCGCTGGCCTTATTGAAGGCCACCACATATTCCTGAGTATAGCTGTCAGCGGAAAAGAGCGCCAGAGTCAGAATGGTCTTTTCCGTTACCTCGCTGCTTTCCCTGCGAACCACCCTCGCCATGGTCTCATTGTAGGAATTGGCGGTATAATCATAGACCCGCACCACCATATTGTCTTCATCCAGATAATAGACGGCGTCCACATTGTAACCCACCACATCCAGGCTGACCCAGTCAAACAATGTCTCCGTCTCCCCGGTCTGCGCGTCATATCGGTACATGTTCAGACCCGAGCTGTCGCCGTAGACCACACTGTCGTCCTCCAGCACATTGATGGTACCGGAAGAAAAGCTGGTCACGCCGAAATCCAGCTGCTCAAGAGTTTCCGTCTCCAGATTGATAAAGGCCAGCTGATATCCGGAATCATAATAGGTGGCAAACACCCGGCCGTCCTGGGATAAAATCAGAGAATTCAGCCAGTTAGGCACCTCCAGCTCCGCAATCTGACCGCCCTCGGAATCATAAACCATTACCGAAGATTCGCAGCCCAGATAAAAATTCCCGTCGCCGCCCCAGACAAAATCACTGATATAGCCATAGCCGTTCTTTTCCTCCAGATACGCCATCAGGTCGTCCAGCACAAACTCACTGACCATCGTTCCGTCCTGATCCAGTGTCTGGACGGTATATGCAGTATTGTCATCCTCATAGGAAGCTTCCAGCACTGCGAAAGCAGCGGCTGACGCCGCCAAACCTCCCCCCCCTGTTTCACTTTCCGCACTCTGGCTGTCAGGCCGCATGGACAGGTTGTAGATGTAGGAATTCTCGCCCCGTTCATAGGGAATGGTCTCCACCAGACCGGTGTCAAGATCCAGAATCAATAATTCCTCCGTGGTGCCCTCCTCACTGTATACCGTGTGCGTCTGAAGGATCTTATGTCCGCAACTGCCGTAATTGGAATAATAGCCGTTCCCGTCATCCTCCAGACCCCAGTCCATGTCCTCCAGCACATAGACATAGGAAAGGGCGCTTTCCTCCTCCGCCGGGGTGCTCTCCTGGGTATTGCCCGAGCTGCCCGAAGAGCAGCCGGCAAAGGAGAACACTGACACCAGCAGAACCGCCGATAACACTGACATCGCAAGGGTTTTCTTTTTCATGGAAGCCTCCCGCATAATGATTATATTTTCGAACTGTTTCCGATTTGTAACATTTCTCAGGTACAGTATACAACAGAATTCATGAGAATACTATTTAAGATTTCTTTAAGATTATATTGCTTTTTCCCGCTTTTTCTATTTCAGCCGATAACAGGCCGCCTCCTTCAGATGCTTCTCCTGGATCAGCTCACTCCCCTCCAGGTCCGCGATGGTTCTGGCTACTCTCAGCAGGCGATGATAGGCTCTGGCCGACAGCTGCAGCCGCTCAAACAGCACGCCGGAAAGCCGCTCCGCCTCCTTCGTCATGGTGCAGAAGGTCTGGATTTCCTTCGCCGGAATCTGGGAATTAAATCGAATGCCGGTTCCCGCAAATCGTTTCTGCTGCCTTTCCTGCGCCTGAAACACCCTTTCGCGCATGACGGCGCTGCCCTCCGAGGGTTTGGATTGTCTCAGATCATCCATCCGGACCGGAGCCACCTGGCAGCACAAGTCTATCCGATCCAGAATGGGGCCGGAAATCTTTCCCATATAACGCTGTATCTCCGCTTCCGAGCACTTACACCGGTTGCGGTCCGGATAGTAACCGCAGGGGCAGGGATTCATGGCCGCCACCAGCATAAAATCCGCCGGAAAAGAATAAATGGCCTCACTTCTGGCGATCTGCACCCGCTTCTCCTCCATGGGCTGGCGCAGCACCTCCAGCACGTCCCGGCGGAATTCCGGCAGCTCGTCCAGAAAAAGCACCGCCCGGTGAGCCAGGGAAATCACGCCGGGCCTGGGGATGCGCCCTCCGCCCGCCATGGCCTGCACGGACAGGGTATGATGGGGATTCAAAAACGGACGCACCGTGATAAAGGGCAGGTTCTCATCCAGCTTTCCGGCCACGCTGTATATGCTGGAAATTTCCATGCCTTCCTCCGCCGACAGAGGGGGCAGAATGGAGGGCAGCCGCCTGGCGATCATGGTCTTGCCCGCCCCGGGCGGCCCGATCAGCAGGAAATGATGAAAGCCTGCCGCCGCAATCTGGGCCGCTCTGCGGGCCTCCAGTTGTCCCTGTACTTCATCAAAATCCGGCTGCTGCTGAAGCTTTTTTTCCTGAAAATAAGCGGCAACATCCATGGTACAGGGCTCTTTTTTCTCCCCGCCCAGCAGTGCAATCACCTCCGTCAGCGTTTCCAGCCCATACACCTCAATTCCCTGTACAAAAGCGCCCTCTCTGGCATTGGCCTTCGACAGCACTACCCTGAAAAATCCCTGCTTTCTGGCCTCGTTTACAATGGGAAGCACCCCCTGGACGCCCCGGATTTCCCCGTTCAGCCCCAGCTCTCCAAGAAACAGGGTTTTCTCCAGACCCTCCGCCCTGATTTCTCCCGCCGCGCAGAGGGCGCCGATGGCGATGGGCAGATCCAGGCCCGTCCCCGTCTTTTTGATGTGAGCCGGGCTCACGTTCACCGTGATCCGCAGGTTGGGGAGCTGGCGGCCGATATTTTTGACCGCCACCCGCACCCGCTCTCTGGCCTCCTTCAGCTCATAGCCCATGTTGCCCACCATATCAAACGACTGAAGCCCGAAAGAGGCGTCCACCTCCACCCGCAGGATTCTGGCGTACATGCCCTGCATCATCCCGCTGTAAACGTATGTATACATCCAATTACCTCCCTGTCAGAATGTGTTGCTTCGTAGATGCGCTGTGTCAATTGTCCTCCGTCTGTAACTCACAAGTACCCGTTTTCCTGGGCTCCCTCTCTTTTTTCGCATACATGCCGCCCACACTTTCGCACTCCCCCGCCAGCTCCAGATCCATTAAGACAGTCAGAAGCTCCGGCAGATCTTCCTTTCCGCCGTTTTCCTGAAATAACCGATACAGCTGCTCCGCAGGCTGAGGGGTCAGATCCAGCAGGTTCCAGACGCTATATTCCAATTGTGAAAAATGACCGCCCGGTTCCTCTGTCCTTCCGCGAGGCCTCTCACCTGCATCAGCTGCAATTCCGGCTCCTGACTTTTCTGCTGCTCTGCCCGGTTGCTTTTCCACGCCCGAAGCCTGTGTCTCAGCGCCCTGGTTCTCTCCTTCGTTTCGTCTCCGAGCCACCTCCTGAAGCGTCCCTTCTGCATTCTCCTCATCTCTGGCATATCGTTTTTCTGCTGCACTATGAGGCTTCTCCCCTGTATCCGCTTCACCATGATTCTGCGAAACTCTTCCGCTTTTCACCGGGCTGCGTCCTCTCTCCCGCTTTACATTGAAGCTCTCCCACACCAACTCCGCCATCCGCTGGGGACTTGTCACCAGATGGGCCCCCTGCTCATAAAGCCTGCAGCAGCCCTGGCTTAAGGCGTCTGTGATCCTGCCGGGAAGCACCGCCACCTCCCGGCCCTGCTCCAGAGCCATATCCACAGTGATTAACGTGCCGCTTCTCTCCCTGGCTTCAATCACCAGCACCAGATCGGCCAGACCGGAAATCAGCCGGTTTCTGGGCGGAAAGTTTCCCGCCACGGGCTGAACGCCCAGAGGATATTCGCTGATCACGCCGCCCTCCCCAGCCAGCCGCTCATACAATGGCCGGGCCTCCGCCGGATAACACACGTCCGCCCCGCTGCCCAGCACAGCAAAGCTTGTCCCGCCCGCCTCCAGGCAGGCGCTCTGGCTGATGCTGTCCACGCCCCTGGCCATACCGCTGATCACCTGAATCCCCGCCGCCGCTGCCACCGCCCCCATCAGCCTGGCGCACTCCCTGCCATAGCCGGAGCAGGCTCTGGCGCCGATAATGGCCACCGTGGGCCTGTCCGGGTCAGGCAGAACGCCCTTCACAAACAGGCCATAGGGCGGGTCGGGGATCTGCCTCAACCGCTCAGGGAAACACAAACCTGCCCCGCCATCGCAATCCCTGCCGGCTGCCTCTTCCCTGCCCCCGGGAGCCGGAGCCGTCCCTGGCCTGCCGCTGCCGGAACCGGTCACATATCTGACCCCCGCCCGCTCACACTGCCTCAGCAGCCCGTCCGGCGTGGGCGTAAATTCCCGCAGACTCCTGATCTGAGACGCCTTCATCACCTGCGAAAGCTCCTCCTCCGTTGCCCCCGCCGCCCTTTTCAGACTCCCAAATCTCCCCTCCAGCCTGTACAGCGTTTTTCTGCCAATGCCCGGCACGCTGGTAAACCAGAGCGCCCAAATCCGTTCCTCTTTTTCCGGAATTTTGCACATAAAAAGCCTCCCCGTGCATATATGCCTCTACTTATATATGCACGGGAAGGCCGATTCGTCACAAACTATTTTTTCTTTTTTTTCCGCGAAAACCCATTTTTTCTGTATCACGTAGCTGATAAAGAAAATTCCGGTATCCACCACCGCCTTCGACAATACCGTGGGGATCGCCGTGGGCATCATCGACACCAGCTGGGCGCTGGCCAGCATCTTTCCAATAAACAAGATGGCTTATTTCACTGCCTGAGGCCCCATGG
>JAJPYH010000193.1 GCA_021205045.1 Lachnospiraceae bacterium
AGTCGGGGCTAATGTTAAAGATTTTTCGGGACATTTTCAAAAATGCTTGACACTTCATTCATCAGGTTCACCTCCAGAGTAAAATCGATCCATAATGTAGCATTCATGAGAGCAGTACTTCCGGTGCGCGTTTCCGTAGGCCGTGAACGGCTTTCCGCAGTGTGCGCAGACAAAGTCATAGTTGGCTCTCCTCACGACTTCTTCCGGATGCTCGTTCCACCACTTCTGGCGGCACTTTCCACAGCAGAATTTCTTTTTCTTGGTTCCCGGCATCTGTTGGACAGGCTTTCCGCACTGTTTGCATCTGCCCGATTCGTCCTCTTTCTCCTTTATTGCAATTCTGTGGAAAAGAGCTTTGATGGTGTTTACCGATACGCCCGTCTGCTCGGAAATCTTGGGATACGATATACCCCTTCTCCTAAGCAGGATGATTGTGTTGCGCTGTTCTAATGTCATAATGTATTCCTCCGTTCTGAGGGGATTTTTTCTTCCCTCATTATCTACAGGACAGGCAATCAGGCAAACCACAAAAATCTCACAGAAAAAATTGAAAAATATTTTTTGCTCTGAGAATACGCTGAGATGCCAGCCCGAAATTTTGATGATATTCTGTCTGCACTCATCAGGGTTCATCCTGTGGTGCAGTGTGGCTATCATATATCTATCACTCTGAATGGGGCGGAAAGTCAACGAATAATCCTCACGAAAACAGGCCGAAATTAATCTATAGAAATTGTTCTTGATAGGCAATCCTGTACCAGACAAAAAGAAAAGCCCGCCAAGAAATCCACATAAACTCCTTGACGGGCATCTTCTTACGGGATCAGCAGCACCTCTCCGACACGAATGACTTCTGCTCCCAGCTTATTTGCTGTTTTAATTTCGCCGTTCCTTGACCCTTTTCCGAGAGTCTTCTCTGAAATCTTCCAGAGGGTATCGCCAGCCTCCACAGTATATAGCGAAGAACCGACCGTGATGTACTCGCCGGTCGAATTGGTGATATATGCGTACCCACAGTCTGCGGCGCTGCACTTGATGCGATACCAGCCGTCGCCACAGTCCTCCAGAATCTCAATGACGGCACCTTTCTTCAGAACGGTCACCTTGTCCGCATCCAGAGAATTGCCGGCGCGGACATTCATCAGCGTGTTCAGCTTGCCGTATTTGATGGTTTCTGTGTTGCCGTCATTGGGCGGAGTCTCCTGTGGAGCGTCCTCCTCAGTTACAGCCTCCGCCACAACGTCTTCTGGATAAATCGGCGTGCCGTCATCCGTAAACACGTGGGTTCCTGGATTGGCATCCGCTTTTGCGGTTGCGGACGAGAGCAGCCGGTACTGCCCAACCTGGGAGGACGCATCCTCCCAGGAGACCCTGACACGGTAATAACCGTCTGTCAGTTTTGCCGGATAATCGTTAATACTCATTGTGTTCAGCCTCCTTCATGGTGTATAATATTCTCACTGCTTCTTCAGATACGCGGAAGAGCAGAAACCAGTGTACTTCACGTTCTTATACGTCACCTGGACATAGAGCCACTTCGTGCCGGATGCGGAGGTGTAATAACCGTAGTTCTTGACGCTCGTGCCGCTCGGCAAAGTTACCATGACGCTGAATCCCGTGCCTGCGCCGTTGCGCATATTGAGATTCGCCGTGGTTTTATAGGTGCCAGCGAGGGACTTGGAAAAGCTCTGCGCAGCCTTGGTCGCTTTCTTCTCCGTCACCGTGGTGGTGCTGGCCGAAGAAGTGGTGGTGCTTGTCCCTGAACTGGTGGATGCGTACTTGTCGTAGTAGGTCTGACCATAACCAGCGCGCTTCGTTTTTACAGAATCACTCTGGTCGGTGGGCTTCTCATACTTGGTGAGAACCGCATCAGATGCCGCCTTTACGCTGGTCGCATTCTTGAGCGTGGTCAGCACGGAGGAATACGAGTCCGTCAACTCCTTGATGAGAAAGGCAAGCTGCATATCCAGATTCCCGACAGAGGCGTTCTGCGCATTTGCGTAATCGAGCAGAGCCTGCTTGCGGGTGTAATACGTCCACTGTGCCAAGCCATATCCATAGCCATCCTTTACGAAGTTGGTGTAACTGTCGCTGTCCACCTGGGAGGTGTATTCCGCATCGGTCAGCCCCAGCTTGGTGTTGCCGGTGTTCTGCAGGTTATTGGGAACCAGACCCGACTCCGCATAGAGATTGCCCATCAAGCCTGCGACTCCGTAGGCGTTCCCAATCTTGCCGAGAAGATAGTTCCAAATCGCCTCCGGTTTTGCGGTCGTGGTTGCCGCCGCTTTGGTGCTGGAAGTAGTGGTGGTCGTATTTGCAGCCTTCGTGGTATCGTCGGTACAGTACGGACACTGTGCCCAATACTGCCAGTCGGACTGCTTGTATGCGGTCTTAACCACGCCGTACTGGTGGCCTTTGGCTTCGTACACATATCCGCTGCCATCATATACGCCAACGTGCGTAATCTTGCTGGTGGAAGTTCCTTTGAAAACCAAAAGGCCGGCTGTCTTCGGAAAGCTGCTGATTGTGCCTTTCGTCGCTGCCGCCGCATACATCCCTGACGCAGACTTGTCCTGCGCGGAATTGTAGGTCGGTGTGGCTGTGGCACTGTCCGACCAGATATAGCCTTTGATGAGACCGACGCAGTCGTGTACGCGCTTACCATACTGGCTGGCAAAATCCGATGCCGTATAGTAGCTCGGATACTGTGCTTTCTTTGAATTGTACAGACTCGCTGATGCTGTCTGGCCGAATGTTCCGTACCAATACGGCAAACCGACCTGCGCCTTAGCGTAAGCCACCAATCCTGAATTTGTCTTGCTCATAATAAATTACCCCTTTCGTTAATCCTGTTTGAACTGGCTGATTGCCTGAATCACCTTGTCGTAGCCCAGCATGGCGCACAGCCACGAGAGCAGGACAAGAGCAACAGCAATAACAACCAGCTGCTGTGTCCATGCGATTTCCATCAGCACCGTGTAGCCCACGGCGATTCCGATGGAAACAAAAAAGGCGACAACTCCAGCCAGCAGATTTGCCTTGTAGGATTTGCCGCACTCGTCGAGCAGTTTCTTAATTGCCTCCGTGACCAGCCCGGTCACGGTCGATGAGGCGAGAAGCCCCATCAGGAAAGTTGGATAAGTAATCATCCCATCGCCTCCTCCGGATTCAGTTCCGGTTCTTCTGTCATCCCGGCAGGAGCGGTCTCCATCTTATCCCGCTCCAGCTTGATGATTTCTTCCTGTTTGGTTTCGTTATATGCCTTGCAGCAGTACACGGCAAAAGAGATGGACTCCGTGATGACCGCTGTAATGAGGGAGTAGAGCGCATCGAGGTTCTGGAACTGGTACATGACCACCATGCTGTAAATTTCGACCGCAGTGCAATTTGCGAAGATATATGCCACGATGATTTTTGTGGTAGTCGGCCACTTCCATGAACGCATGGAGCGTCTGACCTCGCGGATTTCCAGCCGTTTGTCGTACAGCTCTTTTTTCTTTCGTACCTCGTCAAGCTGGCGGTCGTAATCCGCCGCCGTGTGTTTACTTGGGAACATGATCACCACCTCCTACAGCTTGTGCGCCTGTTTGGACAGGTATGCGTTAATCTCTTCATGGGCGGCAGTGGTGGGCCCATTCGCGCCAAGCTCGTGCAGCCCGTCAATGATGGCAAGAAGTGACCTCATGATGATTTCACGCTCCGCAAGGGATGCGCTCATCAGTTCTTTGTCCTGGTCTTCACAGCTCTGAAGCGCCTCCAGCGATTTAAAATCGTTAGCGAGTTTCTCATCAATGGCATCCAGCCGCTTCTCGACCCTGGCAAGGCGCTCCGCCACATTTTCTGCTGCAAGCTCCTTTTTCGTGCCGCCGGTAATGCGCCGTTTGAAATCCGGGTATTCCTTGTAGATGAAGTAAGCAATCAGCAGGAAGATGATGAGCCACTGGAGAACTGCCTCACCGGTCACCAAATCTGAAATCTTGTCCATAGATTCCTCCTTTCCAGCCACAAAAGGGCATAAGAATAGGGCGGGAAGTCCCGCCCCTGTGCTTTAGAGAATGCCAAGTTCCACCATCTTTTTATAGATGAGGTTTCCGATGACCGTTTTCGTGCCGCTCGTATAATGGACACTGTCAGACAAAATCTGGTGCGGCACCGTTCCTGCTGCAATCTCATCCACCGTCACATACTCTGTGCCGTTATAGGTGTGTGTCTCCTCCATCTCCAGATCCTGATCATCCAAACCATAACAGCTGATGATGTTGCCGTCCTCATCGTAAAGGGCTGTGGAGAGATACTCACGTAAGCTTATGAACCGCCTGCCGAAAGCCTCCTGCATTGCCGCCTCGTAGGATGCACGTGAAGATGCAGTGCCGGACGAAAGGCCAAGGATGATATATTCCTTGCCTTTGAAGTGGTCAATCATCAGCCGATGCATATTGATAAGGTCATCGACATCCGAATATCCGCCGTTCTGCCCCATGAAGATAACCATGATGGCATCTTTGCCATTGTGGATACGGTCAAAGTTCGTGTGGATGGCAGTCGGACGTGTAATCTCTACAGCCTCACCAGCCTCACTTCTCGTGAAAGTCCAGGTGCCGGTGGTGTCAGCATAGTTGCTGCCGGTCCATGCAAGAGTTCCTTCCACATCGCCAATCATCACAGGATTGACATGGGCACCGCCCTGTAAAAGTGGAGTGACTTTGTTTCCGAATTGCGTGGAGATGCCGCTGTCGGTTGCCCTTTCTGCAATAGTCACAGGTTCGCACTCTGCAGGAATCGTGATGTTGTTTATCATCATCACATCTCCGCCCTGTCTGACCGTTCAGTTCGGAAGTGGCATCGGATGTGATGCCCATGGTCGCCTGTACCTGGGACATGGAGGATTCAAAGTCCGCAGCCGTGGCCACCGCCGCCGTGCCAAGGGCTACGATAGGAGCCGTGACCTTGGTCGTGAGCGAGGTTCCCACATCGGTAATCTTGTCACCGATATCCTCCAGCGTGCTGCCAACCTCGGAAATCTTCTGCAATGCCGCATTAGATTCCGCCGCCTGGTCAGCAAGCTTTTCGAGTTCCTGCTCGGTCGCTATGATTTCCCTTTGGAGGGCATCGTACTGCTCCTGGGTGATGTCGCCGTTCTGGAGCTGTTCGTTTGCCTGTTCCGCCGCCGTCTTTAAGGTGTTCAGCTTCTCCTTGGTGTCATCAATGGCGGTCGTCAGGAGCTTCTGTTTCTGGGTCAGCAGTTCGACATTGGACGGGTCGAGTTTTAAGAGCTTCTCCACATCCTTCAGCTGGGTCTGCGTGGATTTGATTTCAGAGTTTATGCTTTTTAATGCCGAGGAGAGCTTGGTGGTATCGCCGCCAATCTCCACCGTAATACCGGCTATTCTGTTTGCCATGTGATACCACCTCGCTTTCGGCTGTAGAATTCAAAAATCATCATCACCACCGGTCCATCATTTCCTGAGTGGCTACCAGTGGATAGTCGTAATCGTCGTTCTGGTTTTCCGCGAACATATCGTTCACAAGACCTATGGTCAGCAAGTCCAAATCCCGGATGCTGATGCCAAGCTGGACACACCGCAATAAAAAGAGCGGGGTTGTCATTTCCCGCTCAGTTTTTCGAGGTTTTTTTAGAGTCCACATCGCTCTGGACATTCAGTCCCCACAGGTCGATAAGCTCCGGCAGCACCTGGTAGATGGAAAAAGTGTTGTACTGTTCCAGCCATTCATCCGGGTTATCCGGCACGTTCTGCGGGTCAGCATGACGGGCCATGATGAAAGCAATGTTCTCGAAGAGTTCCAGGGAGAACACATCCAGGTCGCTTGCGTTCTCGTCACCGTCGCCCACGCTCTTTTCAAGCTGGCGCAGGTCTTTGTATATATCCCTGCCAAAGCGGATTCTGTACATCCTCGGCACAGCCGCTGAAGCACGGAATTTGGTCTCAATACCGTCAATGGTAATTGTCTTAGTTAAAGCCATAAAAAAGCCCTCCGTTCATAAAATGATGTGCTATAATAAGAGGGAGGCAAAACGTTTCCGCCTCCCATCAGGTCTGTCACTCAGTCGCCTCCGCCTGCGGCTCATACACCGCATCGTACCAGGAGCTGTACACATCGGAGGAGGTGTTCGTCCCGGTCTTTGCCTTGACGTAACCGTTGACAAGCGCGGTCGCAGTCAGACTCAGGGTCTCGGTCTGCACTTCCTTGGAATCCTCCGTGGTCGCGCTTTCGATGGTCGGACGTGCGCAGGTGCAGTTGTACATCACATGGCGCGTCTTGCGGATGTCACCGTCGAACTCGAAGAGCAGCGCGAAATGCTCCACCTCAGTGTCGGTGTTCTCAGCATACACACCGTTGGTGTCTTCCTCCTCGTGGAGGATATCCACCAGGAAGCTCTCCGGCACAAGGGCAAGCTCAAGGTCGCCGGTGTAGCCGCTGTTGTTGTTCATGACGTAGTAGGCAACATTGTCCGCCCAGAAAATCTCAGGTTCGCCCTCCGGGTCCATCGACAGGTTTACCGCGCCTGGGATACGGACAGGGGTGGCAAACGTGGCATTGCCGTCATCGTCAAAGGTGATTTTTGCGTAGTGGACATTCTTCAGTCCGAACTTCACCTTATTCGCTTTGTTAGCCATAATAAAAATCTCCTTTCAGGATAAAAATTTATCCCCTAAACCACGAG
Organism: Lachnospiraceae bacterium; assembly: GCA_021205045.1. GTDB lineage: Bacteria > Bacillota > Clostridia > Lachnospirales > Lachnospiraceae > RGIG6307. Next base: position 6,686 of record JAJPYH010000193.1, read on the forward strand.
GGAGTAGAGGACTTCATACAGTTTCTCAGATTCAATCCAGACCTCGGACTTCTCATAGTAGAGTTCATGCGCCGTCAGGATTTCTTCCACAGCCGCTTCGAGGTCAGGCTCTTTGGTGTCGGTATATAGTTCAATATCCAGCGCATTGCTGCTGAAATACACGACATTGTCCGCACCAAAGTTCTGTGCCTGCGGATATAGAAAACAGATAAACGGAGGGTCTGGCGATTCGCCTTCGCTGAAATGGTCGTAGGCGTAGGGAATGCTGAATTCCTCCATCATTGCGATTACTTCTGCGTGTGTCATGGGCTAACCCTCCAGTGCTTTCTCTATCAGTTCGGTCAGCATGGTCTCGCCCTCAGCCTCCGCCGGAGCAATGTGCGGGATGGCGCGTGTCCGTCCGCCGTTTCGGTTGGCGTGGCCTTTTTCAAGCAGATGCGCCAGCTGATAGCGGTTCTTGGAATACACGGTCATCTCAAGCGACTGGGAGGTTTCCGTGGTAGCTTTGGTTGTCCAGCTCTTCGCATAGGCACCGGTTTTTACGGGAGCGTTCGCGGAGATGTTCTCCTTGACAGCCTTTGCTGTCTTCTTTACCGCGGATTTCATTTCGTCTGCTGCGAGGGCTGCATATTCCTCCAGACCCTCGTTGATTGCATCTGCCAGCTCATCAATACTAACTGTCTGACTTGACATCCCCATCCCTCCGTTCTTTCTCACAGGTCACCTTGATGGACTTGTGCTGGTAATTCATCATATCCACGGAAACGATATTGTAAGGGTCGCCGTGGAACCGCACCCTGTAGTGGGTCGTGTCCAGGACGGCAAGTTCACTGCAATAGCGGACCGTAAAAACGAGACCGCTGTCCGTGACTGTAACGCCCGCCGCCTGCTGCTCCTTCTGCTGGTAGCTGGAAGAGCCAGCATAGGTGTGGCAGGAGAAGTATTCCTCCCACACATTCCTGTGGTTGGCATTCTCATCCACAATAGTGGTGTTTTTCTCAAAAGTTATCCTCTCGTTTAAAAGCGATATCTTCATCAGAACACCCCTTCCCGGATGGCAAACAGCAGGGAGCGGAGCGTGAGGGTCAGGTCGTGGTGGTCTGCCTCCTCACGATGCTCGTATAAATAACCGAGCGTATACAGGATAGCCACTTTCATGACTTCCTGGATACGCTCCAGCTCCTCGTCTGTATAGAGGTCATCGTTTTCCGACTCGCCGCTGACCACAGCCCATCGGTCGGCATCCAGCCTTGCCACATCCGCGCACAGCCGCTTGGCGGAGGTGAGGAGGACGCCAATCAGGGCATCATCGTCAGACGAATCCACGCGGAGATAGTTCTTCGCCTCGTCAAGTGATACTAAAACCATGAGACATCCTCCCCTCTAAACTCAGCCCTCGGCAGTCGCGCCGATGGTCAGCGCCTGGACTGCCTCCGGCAGGATGAGCTTGCCGTCCACACGCTCCTTAGCGACATAGCCGATCATGCCGTTGCCCGCGAACAACTCACGCAGTTCCGCAAAGGAACGGGTGCCGCGGTCGCCGATGTTGTAGTACTTATAGTCACCAAAAGCGATGCCGGTAGTCGGCGCGTAAGCGGAGGTGTGTACCGCATAGCCCAGCACACGGTCAGGCTCGCCAGCCTGGTAGCTCGGCTGCCAGA
>JAJPYH010000101.1 GCA_021205045.1 Lachnospiraceae bacterium
AAGCTGTCATGAATAATTCAGGTTAAATTACATTAAGGAGGCGTTTCTTATGCAAACATTAGAAGCTATCGCAAAGAGAAAATCGACAAGGGATTTCGATCCCGGCAAAACCGTGCCGGATGAAATCATCGACACGATTGTGAAGGCAGGATGCCAGGCACCCATCGGCGCCGGTAAAAAAGAGTCACTTCACCTGACTGTATGCCGCAATAAAGAAATTCTCGAAGAAATCACCCGTTCAACTGCAACAGCCATGAAAATGGAGGAACGGGACTTCTTCTACGGTGCGCCTGCAGCCATCTTTGTTTCCGCTTCAGAGGAACAGATGGCACCCGGGATTGAATGTGCAAATGCAGCTTGTGTCATTGAGAATATGTTAATCGCGGCCACGGATGCCGGAGTGGATAACATTTATCTCTGGGGCGCTGCACAGGGTCTGTCCAGGAACAGGGAGCTGTGCGCGAAAATGGGCATTCCGGAAGGATTCAGGCCGGTTTCTGCTGCTGCGATCGGTTATAGCATGAGTGGTGCTGCTGAGCCTAGAGAGCTGGACGTTTCACTTAGCACCAATTATATCTGATAAAAAACGAAATACAGCAGCTTGCAGACTATATTGACCAGAGCCACAACATGGTCGCCATTACAGGAGCAGGCATCTCTCTTGCCGGGGGAGGCATCACATACAGCCAGCTCGCCCAAACGGTTCACCCGGGTGATTTTGAGAGCGACGATTTTCTGCGTTCCTATGTCAGAGCCATGCACAGCTACAAACCAAGTTTTAGCCACTATGCTCTGCGCAATCTGGAGGCAGCCGGAAAGGACTTTGATTCTTATGACCGTATTCTGATCGGCTTTCCGATCTGGTACAGTAAATGCCCTCAGCTGGTTCTGTCCTTTATATCGCAGTATGATTTCAGCAAGAAAGATGTCTATCCTTTCTGCACAAGTGGTATGAGCGGTCCTGAAACCGCGGTAGAGCAGCTTAAGAAGGCCTGTGCCGGCGCAAACGTCCATTTAGGTCTGCGTTTAAATAAGATTGACGAAGAAGCAGTCAGAAAATGGCTCGATGGAGGCGGTAAATAATGAAGAGTGAATACAGCCAGTTAAAAGAATATATGGATCAAAGCAATAAGACCGTTGCCGTAACAGGAGCAGGAATTTCTTATCTCTATGGCGTGAGCAAATTAAAACAGAGCGTTGGCAGGCTGAATGCCGGACGAATCTTCTCTGCTTCCTATGTCCGCAAAAATCCGGAGGAGTTCTACAAGGTCATGAAGAACGCTTTTCTGGACGCGACCTTTGCCAAGGGGCCGAGACGTGTCCATGAGCAGCTGGCGGAACTGGAAAAACAGGGGAAGCTCTATGGCATTGTCACCCAGAACCTGGACTGCCTGCATACCATCGCAGGCTCTCAGAATGTGGTGGAATTTCAGGGGAGTTTCCGGGACAATATCTGTACGGACTGCGGTAGCCGTTACTATGACTATCAGGTGTGGAATGAGGGACATATGCCGCGCTGTGGAAAATGCGGCGCACCGCTGATGCCGGCGGCATTCTGCAGAGATTTCAGATCGACTGCGGATACTTCCTCTGACAACATGAGAAAAGCCGCCGATATGATTTCCGAGGCAGATCTGGTTTTGATCATTGGTACGACCGGATTCCGCAGCAGTGAATATTTAAGCCGCATGAAGGCAGGGACAAAGCTTGTGCAGATCAACCCGTCTGAGACGCAGTTCGACCGGATGGCGGATCTGAATATCCGGGCGGATGCCGCGGAGGTGCTGGATGCTGTCATGAATGGATAAGGGGCTAACATCTATGAAAATCTTCAGGGGAGGCAAAAGCATGGACAAAATACTTAAGCTCGCGGACTATATTGATCACAGCAACAGCATCGTTGCAATGACTGGTGCCGGTATTTCCGTTGCCAGTGGAGGTGTCACATACGGACAGATGATTTTCTCCAGACGGGGCGGCATGCGCAGATCCGGGGATAGCGCCAGTTCTTACCTGCCGACCTATCTGGAAAATATGTTTTCCTATCAGCCCAGCTTTGCCCACTATGCCCTGGCAGATCTGGAAGCGGAGGGAAAACTCATCGGGATTATCACGACGAATGTAGACTGTATGCACACGATCGCCGGATCAAAGAACGTGGCCGAGATCCAGGGAAGCCTGCAGGTCAACTGCTGCTCCAACTGCGGCTGTCATTATGACGGATATGAGATCTGGAAGCAGGAGGAACTGCCGAAATGCGAAGCGTGCGGAGGAGAAATCCTGCCGTGGCCGCTTTACAGTCATATCAGCCTGTGGGATGCAGATGTCCGGAAAGCAAGAACCTGGATTGCAAAAGCAGATCTGATTCTCGTCATTGGAACCAACGGTTATTTCAGAAACTCTTACTGGAATAACCGGAGAAGGGACGCTGTGATTGTGCAGATCAATCCGGGGCACACCAGCTTTGACCAGGTCGCTGACTTAAATATCCGGGAGGCCTGCGATGATGTATTTCATAAACTGACAGAAAGGTGGAATGGGAATGGCTGATCTTAAGACAGGCAAAGAACTATCTGAAGAAGAACGTATGAAGCAGATGGCGGCGCAGATGCGGGCCGCGGAATACAAAGGACTTTCCGAAGAAGAAATTCAGGAAAAAGAAGGAAGACTCCTGCACGGCCGGGAGCAGCAAGTAACGGAAGGAGGACTTTGAATGGATATTTCCAAGCAGGCACTTCAGTTAAAAAAAGCTTTAAATGAGAGCCGTTACACCGTTGCCATCACCGGAGCCGGTATTTCCTTTTCGGCAGGCGGCATGAACTTTGACCATGAAAATGTGGCGGAGCTTCTGCCGCTGGCTTCGGAGGATACACTCAGGAATGAGCCGGATAAATATTATAAGTTGCTGGATCATGCTTTTCTTCATTCGATGTTTGCCAATGAACCGTCCTTTGCACATAAGGCACTGAGAAGTCTGGAAATCAACGGACTTCTGCAGGGAATTATTACGACGAATGTGGACTGTATGCACACGATAGCCGGTTCGGAAAATGTGGCTGAGATACAGGGAAGCCTGCAGATCAACCGCTGCACAAAGTGCGGCAAACATTTTGACGATTACCATATCTGGAATCAGGGAACCGTTCCCAGATGTGACGAATGTGGGGACGTGATCTGGACATTCCCGTTTTACAGCGGCGTTGGGCTTCACGAGGAAAGCCTGAAAAAAGCGCAGGACTGGATCTCAAAAGCGGAACTGATTTTGATCATCGGCGCAAACGGTTCCTATGGGAATGCGTATTTTAATTACAGAAAACGCAGTGCGAAAATCATTCAGATCAATCCAGGAGAAACAAATTTTGATTCCTATGCGTCCATGAATATCCGTGCAGGCGCGGATGAAGTTTTCCGGTTGATTGTCTGATACGCCTGGAGGCATATGAAATCAAATGACTGTGCGCACAGGCGGACATTCCACCTGTGGGATAAGGAGTAAAACGAAGGAGGTAATAACAATGGATACTCTCGATACAATTTTCAGCAGAAAATCAATCAGAAATTACACCGGTGAACCGGTATCTCCCGAACAGGAAGCTTTGATTTTAAAAGCGGCTAACGCTGCGCCCGTTGGTATGGGCCAATATGACACGGTTCACCTTACTATCATCAAAAATAAAGAACTGCTTTCTGAAATTGACAGCACTGCAGCGGCGCTCATGAAGCGCCCGGATTCGCATCCGCTTTACGGTGCGCCGGAACTGATTATCGTATCTGTGAAATTCAACCCTTCAACAGAAGGTGCCGGCCATGCGAACGCTGCTATGATAGATCATAATATGGCACTTGCAGCTACAGAACTTGGCGTTGGCTGTGTCTATATTTACGGAGCGGTGGCCGCCATTCGTATGAAGCCCGATTTGCTGGCCAAGCTTCATCTGCCGGAAGGATTTACACCCAGCGCGGGGCTGGCCATTGGATTGACAGAAGAAAAGTATATTGAACGGGAAATACCGACAGATCGGATCAGCCAAAATGTAATTTAGATGATTTGTGTAAAAATCGAATTACGGAAAAGTTGAAGCCCGCAGGCACCTTGATCATTTACAGGACGCCTGTGGGCTGTATTGTTTTTCAGTATAGACCATATTCCTCTCTCAATGCTCTCAATTTCTCCGGCGGATGAGATCTTTTCCTGCAGAGACTGTTTGTCTTTCACGTTCATGTTGCTGTTTCTGTATGATGAAATATTGTAATTTTCGTAAAAGCATTCCTTCGGAATGCGCAGGCCATCACCAACGGTGATGTTCAAAAGGGGATTGGGGGCGCTGGACATCCGGGGGGATGTCCGTTCAGCGCGGACCGGAGCGAAGCGGAGACGGCCCCAACAAGCAAGCGTAGAGGGCTCCGTGAGACGTCTACATTGCTTGCCAGTTTGTGAATTGGACTTAAAATGTCCCTGAAATTCAACGATTTCCGGCATTCTCAGATAAGTTATCTCTGAAATGTTTCAAAATGTAGAATATTCAGCAGGAATATTCAGCAGATTGTGACATACTATTACGTCTCTGAACATTAAGATTTCACTCTTAATTGGAAGCGATTCAATAGGAAATTTCCATGTTCTGGAGCCAATCCATGATTGAATTCGCTTATTCCGATTGCTATAATACAAAGTAATTTCGAATAGCAGAGCAGATTAGGACTGTGGCAGGAACGGGGGAAGGAATGATCCGAGAGATAGATGATATTCGTGTCAATATATATCAGCACGGCGAGAATGGCCCCTGCTTTTATGTAGCTGAATCCGACCGGGAAGCCGGAAGCGTGGATAATCTTGCGGAGCGACTGGCTGAAAAAGCCGGGGATGCAGCTTATTCACTAATTGTGTATGAGGTGGCTGGCTGGAATTCACAGCTTTCTCCCTGGCCTGCGAGAGCTGCATTTGGAGAAAAAATGTTCGCTGGAAGAGGAGCAGAAACGCTTGCCTGGCTGACTGACAAATGTATTCCCCGGCTGAGAGAAGAGAAAATGATACCGGAAGGTGTTTCGCAGTATACAGCAGGATATTCGCTTTCCGGACTTTTTGCACTCTGGGCAATTTTGGAGTCAGATGTTTTTGATGGCGCTGCATCCTGTTCGGGTTCTCTCTGGATTGACGGCTGGATGGAATACATCAGAGATAAAAAGCTATCCAATAATGCCCTTATTTATCTGAGTCTTGGCAGTAAGGAAGAGCGGACTAAAAATCCGCTGATGTCCAAAGTCGGTGATTGTACCAGGGAAACCTATGAGAGCCTGAAGAAAAATCCTGCAGTGAAAAAGATTACCCTGCAATGGAACAAAGGTGGACATTTCGCAGATACGGATACGCGACTTGTGAACGGAATATTATGGCTTCTGCAGGCACAGCGGCGCGGAAAGACGGCAGAAAAATGAGAGTATTTATCGGTATTGCTCTTCCGGACAACATCCGCCGCACTCTGGCCGATGATGCAGAAAAGCTGTATAAAATCATTCCGGGCAGGTATGTTGCGAGAGATAATTACCATATTACAATGGTGTTTATCGGAGAAACAGATCAGAAGGGCGTCACAGACATTAAAAGGGCTATGAATGTTGCTGAGAAAGGGCAGCGTTCAGTTGAACTGAGTCTTGGCCACCCCGGATATTTCGGGAAAAGGGAGAATGCGCTTCTTCACATGACTGTTGACGGATGGAAGCAGTTGTGGGATCTGGACAATCGGCTTCGCAGAGCGCTACGGGAGGAAGGCTGATGTTTTCAGATTTTGATGTACAGACCCGTCAGATGCTGACGGGGAATCTGCTGATGATTAGCTGTTGTGCCTTTTACCTGGCATGGTGGCTAATTGCCTTTAAGCCACAGGGCGCAGTTAAGGGTCTGCGGAGCGGCTGGCTTCTGATCCCGGCCTTGCTGTTTGGGGTGGCTGCCGTGATCCGGATTGTTCAGGGCAGCGGCGCTGTGGAGAGCAGTGCGCTGTTGTTTCCGCGAAATATGGTGCTGATCGGCGGTGTAGTCATTTATATTGTTCTGCTGGTGGGAACCAGTGTCCTTTTAAAGCGGCAGGTGACAACGGAGCTGTTCCTCATTGTCGGCTGGACAACTCTGATGTTTCTGGAGTTGAATGCTCTGTTTGCTCAGGGACAGTTTACGAAATCAACAGTGATCGCGCTTCTTGTCATAACACTGATCTTCGCCGTTGTCAGCATGATCTGTTATCTGCTCTATTATGGCCTGGACAGGGTGAAGGGCTATGTAGACGGCATGATACCGCTTCTTCTGGTAGCTGTTTTGATGGCTGTGGTTACGGCCGGGGCAGGGCTCTCCCACAACTGACTTCTTACCCGGGCTGAAAATAACAGTAAAGTCATTTCTGTTCAGCGAAGAGAAAATACTCGAAGTTACAGGCACTCCGAAAAAGAAAGAGAAAAAGAAGAAGGATGACCTGGACTGGATCGACCGAATAGAGGAATACGAGGCTTTTATGGATGATTAACTATCTTTTCAAAATTTGACAGGAGGAAAATCAGAATGAATGAGATGCTGCAGACGATTATGGAACGCCGTTCCACACGGAAATATAATGACAAACCGGTCACGGAGGAACAACTGACCGATATTCTGGAGGCCGGGCGCTATGCTCCGACCGGCGGCAATTGCCAGACAGTTCACTTTGTGGTGATTATGAATACGAAAATCAGGGAGAACCTGCGGGGGCTGGTTCAGGAAGCTTTCTTACAGATGGAGCTTTCCGATGGTCAGTACGCCAGCATCCAGAATTCCATTAAACTGTCCAGGCGCGGGAATTATGCGTTTGATTACCATGCACCGATCCTGGTCGTGGTTGCAAACCGGAAGGGATACCCGAATGCAATCGCGGACTCGGCCTGCGCACTGCAGAATATGATGCTGGAAGCGGAAAGTCTGGGGGTCGGTTCCTGCTGGATCAATCAGCTGTACTGGCTGGATGAAAATTCGTCCATTCGTGAGTTCCTGGAGCCATTGGGAATCACAGCGGAGGAAACGATATGCGGCGCATTGGCACTGGGAAATTATGATGAGAAGCAGCCTGTAAAACCAAGGACCGGAATGCAGGTGGACTATATCAGATAATTTGCAGCTGATAACGGAGCAATCTCCGAAAAGGATTCCGCAAATATTGAATACAAATGGCGACGCGAATGAAAAAGAAAAAACAAGACGGATGCAGTCATTCACATGACAGTAAAGGACGACAGTGATTTCCTGTCCGTATATTCAGTGACAGATACTCCAGTCATCAGCTCAGAAGTGGCTCAGTTTCTGGAACACAGCATTCAGGACCTGATGCGCCCCGAACATTTGACCCTTATCATAAAAAGCAACTGCATAGACGACATAGAGAAAGAACTCTACAGGAAAGGCATTGCTAATCACAGTCTGCGGCGGGATGTGCGGCGATATGAGGCTCTGGAAAACATGCAGGTGGAATATGAAGAAGACATTCAGTGAAAGCGTTCTGCATCGGCGCTGCGTGATACCGGCGCGGCATTTTTATGAATTACCTAAGTATCCGGCAGAATCTGCCGGTGGGATGCCTCAAAAATAAAGTGAGTTTTCTGCGTGAGAGTGGTTCCACGCTGTACATAGCAGGCTTTTATAATCTGATAGAGGATGATATTCGCTTTATAATATTGACCACACAGGCAAATTCATCCGTATCGCCGGTGCATGACCGGATGCCTTTGATCCTGGAGAAAGAGAATGTTGAGGACTGGATTTGTGACGGTGAACAGACACAGGCTTTTTTGCAGAGAACACCTGTGCCATTACAACGGACTCAGGAATACGAGCAGCAAAGTCTCTTTGGAATGCTATAGTGATTGATCCGCGATTATATGAGGAGGAGACGCTATTGGGTACACTCTATTTCACCAGACATGGACAGACAGTCTGGAATGTCGAGAATAAAATCTGTGGCGCGACGGACATCGCATTGACAGAGCTTGGTCATACACAGGCCATTGAGCTTGGCAGACGCCTTGCTACAGAAAGACTTCCCGTTGACGAGATACTGTATTCACCATTGGTGCGGGCGTCTGAGACGGCGCGCCATATTTCAGAAGAGACCGGTATCCCCATGAGAATGGAACCGCGTCTGAAGGAGCAGAATTTCGGCCGGTATGAGTCCACTCCCAGAGATGGCAAAGAATTTCAGATCGCGAAGACGCACTTCTTGGATCATTATGATGGCGGGGAGACAAGTTTGAAACAGTTAGATAGTAGTGGTTAGACGAAAAATAGCGTACAGCAAAC
>JAJPYH010000272.1 GCA_021205045.1 Lachnospiraceae bacterium
AGGCTGGCTTACTGCTGATCTGATCGAACGACCCTTTTGCTGACTAACACCAAAACGAAAGGAAATTATAATGGAAGGTCTTATGAATTCCAAGGTGATGATCGGACTGCAGAATTTCGGTCAGAAGCTTGGAGCAAACAAATTCGTGGGTGCGCTGCAGTCTTCCATGATGGGATCCATGTCCTTAATCATGACCGGCTCTGTGTTCCAGATTATCTGTGCCCTGCTGGGTATGGTCGGGTTGAGCACTGACAGTACCGTTTACGCGGTTCTGTATATGCCTTACAATTTCACCATGGGTCTGATCGGCCTGTGGATTACCGGTATGATCGGCTTCAATTATGCGAAGGCAAAGGGCTGCAAGTCTCCTCTGGCTACATCGGTTGAAACCATGGCTGCCTTTACTCTGGTAGCCTGCTGGGATATTTCCGGCGGTTCCACTCTGGCTTCTCTGGATGTTACTTATCTGGGTTCCCAGGGCTTGTTCATGGGTTTTGTGGTTGCCTTCGTGGTGGTAGAGGTTGACTATTTCTGCCAGAAGAATCACGTTGAGATCAAGATGCCGGACGTGTGCCCGCCGTCTCTGGTCAACGCTATGGCGGCTATCATCCCCTGCTTCTTTAACATGGCGATCTGGCTGATCGTCACCCTGATTGTGACTACCGCTACCGGCGGAACTTACACAGTTTGCTCCGGTTTCATGGCGCTTTTGTCCGCTCCTCTTGGTGCGCTGACTTCTGTACCTGGCATGTTCGTGCTGATTGCGTTTGCCTGCCTGATGTGGTTCTTCGGTATCCACGGCACCATGCTGCTCGTCACTGTGCTGATGGCTCCAATGATTATGGCGGCTTCAGAGAACGCGGCAATCTGGGAAGAGTGCCAGGCGGCCGGTATGAGCTTCAGAGAGAGTCAGCTGGCATTGACATTCTATCCTGTGGCACTGTTCGGTTCCATGGCCTGTGCGGGCGGTACCGGCAACACCCTGTCCCTGTGTCTGATGGGCCTGAGAGCCAAATCCGAGCAGATCAGAGCCGTGGCCAAGGTTGGCCTGGTTCCCGGCTGGTTTGGTATTAACGAGCCTGTGACCTTCGGAATGCCCGTGATGTACAACCCGGTTCTTGGTATTCCGTACATTGTAAACTGTCTGGTATGCGCCCTTGTATGGCTGATTGCGTACAGGCTTCATATCATTTTCCCAGCACACGTGTACATTGGCGCGTTGATGCCCATGGGCTTTGCTCAGTTCCTTGGAACCTTTAACTGGGCGAACGCTCTGATTGATTATGTGTGCATTCTGGTTTCCGGAGTGATTTATTATCCGTTCTTCAAGATGTATGACAAGCAGCTGGTAGAGCAGGAAGCTGCGGCCAAGAACGCATAATTGCAGGACTACAGCTATAAATTCAATGTTTTAACAAAACTTCTTACATGGAGGGGCGGGAGATATTCCCTCCCCTCCATGTTCGTTTTTACAGGTAAAAAATCAGTAAAGTTTGTAATGCTGTTTGCGAAAAGGATTTTCAGTTAAGCAGGAGACAGCTGTTAAAAAAAGATAAGGCGACGTCAGACATCGTGTGGAGCCGTTCTTTTTTCAACAGATGGCTCCGGAAACTGTCGGTATCAGTTTCGCAAATATCGATTAAAGGAGACTTTTATGGAACATTTGACATTAAAACCCTTCCCAAAAGATTTCCTCTGGGGTGCCAGCTCCTCCGCCTACCAGTGCGAGGGTGCCTGGGATGAGGACGGCAAGGGATTGTCCGTGCAGGACGTAGCGCCTCTGGCTCCGGGAGCCACAGACTGGAAGGTGTGCAGCGATCACTATCATCGTTTTAAGGAAGACATCGCCCTGATGGCGGAGATGGGCTTTACAGAGTACCGCTTCTCCATCGCCTGGCCCCGCATCATTCCCGACGGGGACGGCGAGATCAATCCCAAGGGAGTGGCTCACTATCACGAGGTCATCGACGAGTGCCTCAAATACGGCATTAACCCGGTGATCACTCTCTATCACTTTGACCTTCCCAACGCCTTACAGGTTAAGTACGGCGGCTGGATCAGCAGACAGTGCATCGACGATTTCGTACGCTACTGCGAGGTCTGCTTTAAGGAGTACGGCTCCAAGGTGAAATATTTCCTGACCATCAATGAGCAGAACATGATGACCATGTTCAACATGGGCGGCTATGCCAACGACAAGGACCGTTATCAGGCCAATCATCACATGCTGGTAGCCATGGCGAAGGCCACCATCCGCTGCCACGAGATGTGCGATGCCTGGATTGCCCCGGCTCCCAACATCACCGCGGTCTACCCGCTGACCAGCGCTCCCCTGGACAACCTGGCGGCCATGGATTATGACCAGCTGAGAAACCGCCTGTATCTGGACACCATCTGCTTCGGCAAATATCCGGAAGCTTTTTCCGTATATCTGCAGCAGCGCGGCTGCTTCCCGGATATCGCTGAGGGCGACATGGAAGCCATGGCTGCGGCCAAACCGGATTTCATCGCCTTCAATTACTACGACGCTTCCTGCGTGAAGTATGTCAGCAATGAGGACGGCCTGGCAGCCAAAGCAAGGATGAAGGATGCCCAGGGCAAGGCGGACATGGCAAACTTTATGGTGGGCATGATGACCGAGCCCGGCCTGGCTGTGGGCGTCACCAACCCCCTGCAGGAGCAGACCAGCTACGGCATGGGCATTGACCCGGTGGGCCTGCGCATCACCCTGCGTCAGCTCTGGGAGAGATACCAGCTGCCCTTACTCATCACTGAGAACGGCTGCGGCGTACCCGACACCCTGGAGGAGGACGGCACTGTTCACGACCCCTACCGTATCGACTACCTGCGCGTCCATATCAAAGCCTGCCAGGAGGCCATCACCGACGGCGTTCACCTGATGGGCTACTCCCCCTGGTCCGCCTTCGACCTGGTCAGCACCCACCAGGGCATCAAAAAGCGCTACGGCATGATTTACATCAACCGCGATGACGACGACATCAAAGACTGCGCCAGAATTCGTAAGGATTCCTTCTACTGGTACCAGAAGGTCATTAAGTCCAACGGCGAAGACCTGGCATAAGCTCAGAACTGAGCTTTTCAACCCTGAATCTGTATTTGAGAAGGGAAAAATAAAAATCATTATAGAGAACGACATAAATAACTTGTCGTTCTCTATATAAGAGGATGCGCATGATCGTGCAAGGAATATGGCTGCTTATGCAGCCCACGATCGGCGCGATAGTAAACGACATAAAGTCGTTTGCTATAAAATTGCAGATAACCAGCTGCGAAGACATTGTCGGCAAGCAGTTGCGAAGAAATTGCCTGTAAGCAGGAGACAGCATGAAAAAAGATAAGGCGAAGATTAACGATGAGTTTTGAGCCGTTCTTTTTTTCATGCTGGCTCCGGAAACGGCAGCAACCTCCGTCGCAACGGCAGCCTGATCAATCTTTTTCGCAGCGGAAAAAGGAGGATTTTTATGGCAAGATTTCCAAAAGGCTTTTATTGGGGCGGCGCTACCGCCGCCAACCAGTGCGAGGGCGGCTGGAACGAGGACGGCAGAGGCATGGCCAGGACCGACGTGACCACCGGCGGCACTGCCACCACCCCCCGCTACACCACCTACATTGACAAAGACGGCAACCCAGGCAAGGCCGCAAGTCTCGGCCTCACGAGCATGATACCGGAGGGCGCGAAATACGCCGTGCTGGACGGGTATCTGTATCCCAACCATATCGGCTGTGATTTTTATCATCATTACAAAGAGGACATTGCCCTGTTCGCGGAGATGGGCTTCAAGATGTACCGCATGTCCATTTCCTGGTCCCGCATCTTCCCGAAAGGAATTGAGGAGGAGCCCAACCAGAAGGGAATTGATTTTTACAGAAACGTATTTCTGGAGCTGAAAAAATACGGTATCGAGCCGTTAGTAACCATTTCTCACTATGACACTCCGCTTTACATTGAGACGGAGATGGGCGGCTGGAGCAACAAAGAGGTCATCGGTCTGTTCGACAAATTTACGGAGGTCTTATTTAAGGAATACAAAGGCCTGGTGAAATACTGGCTGACCTTCAATGAGATCAACTGCCTGCTGATGTTTAAGAGCTTTATGCCGGATGCACCCAAGTCGGTGATTCAGGATTCCTATCAGCAGCTGCACAACCAGTTTGTGGCCAGCGCCAGGGCAGTAGTGAGAGCTCACGAGATTGATCCCAACTATCAGGTGGGCTGCATGCTGGCAGGTATGGTCAGCTATCCCTGGACCTGCGATCCCAAGGATGTGATCAAAAACATGACCGGGATGCAGGAGGGCTTCTACTATTGCGGTGATGTGATGGTCAGAGGCTATTACCCGGCGTTTGCGAAGCGTATATGGAAAGAGGACGATGTGGACCTTGTCTGGGCGGACGGGGAAGCGGAAATTCTCAAAGCGGGCACGGTTGATTTCTTCAGCTTTTCCTACTATAATACTTCCTGTGTCACCACCCATGATTTCACAGATTCAGCGGGCAGCGGCAACATGACCATGGGAGCCAAAAATCCCTATCTGAAATATTCTGACTGGGGCTGGAGCACCGACCCGGACGGCCTGAGATATTTCTTAAATGAGCTGTACAGCCGCTATGAGATTCCCATGATGGTAGTGGAGAATGGCCTGGGCGCCATCGACAAGGTGGAGGAGGACGGCTCCATCCATGACGATTACCGTATTGATTATCTGCGCAGCACGTGGACGCCATGGCCCAGGCCATTGAGGACGGCGTGGATCTGATTGCCTACACCACCTGGGGCTGCATTGACTTAGTCAGCGCGGGTACAGGCGAGATGCGCAAGCGCTATGGCTTTATTTACGTAGATATGGATGACAATCTTCAGGGAACCCTGGCCAGAAGCCGCAAGGATTCCTTCTACTGGTACAAGAAGGTCATCGAGACCAACGGTGAAGATGTAAGCTGGGAAAGCAGGGTATGACTTATGAGGAAAGAAATGAAAATTTTACTGATTTATGCGGGCGGGATGTCCACAGGACTTCTCACCAAAAAAATGCAGGAGTACGCCCTGGCGCAGGGGGTTGACCTGACCATCGAGGCCCATGGCGTCAACAGCGTGGACAGATACTATGACAGCTTTGACATTATCATGGTAGGACCTCAGGTGCGCTTCAAGCTGCAGGAGATTCAGGAGCTGACCGGGATGCCGGTGGGCGTGATCACGCCAAACGACTACGGGCTCCAGAACTGCGAGGCGATTTTTAAGCAGGCGGAGGAGCTGTACGCACAGAAGTAAAAGGAAGCAGGCACAACCGTTGAAGGATTCTGATGTTTAGTGTATTACATATATGCCAGGCATGAGAGACAGGGTTGTGCCTGTTTGAGCGAGCTTGCTGTGGCAGCTTAAATAACGATGCACAAAGTCTCCGCGGCATCCCGCAGGAAGGGCTGTTTCCACGGGAAAGGCCATTCGCACAGGAACGGTATTCACACAGGAAAGGAAAGGGTTTTATGGAAACAAAGAATTACAGGAATTTACAGCTGTCCCGTCTGGGAATGGGCAATATGCGCCTGCCGGTGCATGCCGATCAGGAGGGCACGCCTATCGACTATGAGAAGGCGGAGGAGATCATCGACTATGCCATGGCCCATGGCGTCAATTATTACGATTCTGCCTATGTGTACCATCGCGGCGAGTCCGAGGTCTTCCTTGGCAATGTGATGAAAAAATACCCCAGAGACAGCTACTGCCTTGCCACCAAATTTCATATCGGGGCCAACCCGGATTATAAGGCTGTGTTTGCGGAGCAGCTGCAGAGACTGCAGACGGATTACATAGATTTTTATCTGCTGCACGCCATTCAGCCCAACAACTATCAGTCATACATAGACAGCGGCTGCGTTGATTATTTCACAGAATTAAAGAAAGAGGGCAAGATCAGAAACCTGGGCTTTTCCTTCCACGCCACGCCGGAGATTCTGGACACCTTCCTGGAACTGACGGACTGGGATTTCGTACAGATTCAGTGCAATTACTATGACTGGTGCTACAGCAACACCAGAATCGAATATGACAAAATCGCCGCAAAAGGCCTGCCCATCGTGGTGATGGAGCCGGTCCGCGGCGGCCGTCTGGCCGACCTTGGCCCGGAAGCCAACGCCCTGTTACAGGAAGCTCGCCCGGAGTGGAGCATCGCCTCCTGGGCGCTGCATTTTGTCAAGAGCCTGCCCCAGGTGCAGGTGGTGTTAAGCGGCATGAGCACGCTGGATCAGATCGTGGACAACGTGAATACCTTCTCTGACGGCATTGCATTGTCTGAGGAAGAGACAAAGACCGTGTATAAAGCCGCCGCACTTTACAGAAAATATCTCAGTGTGCCTTGCACGGCCTGCCGCTACTGCTGTGACGGCTGCCCCATGCAGATCGAGATTCCCAAATTCATTTCCATTTACAATGAAATGAAGCTGGAAGGCAGAGGAGGCATCAGAAAGAAGCTGGAAAATGTAGATTCTGCAGGAAAACCTGCAGATTGTATCGCCTGCGGTGCCTGTACCGGACACTGCCCGCAGAGTATCGACGTGCCGAAGATCATGAAAGAGCTGGCAGAGCTGTAAGAGCAGAGTGACAGCTCTGTGAGTTTCCTGAACTTTCAGCAAAATGAATTGAAAAAGGAGAGATGAACACTATGAGCAAATTTCCCAAAGACTTTTTGTGGGGCGGCGCCACCGCCGCCAACCAGTATGAGGGCGGCTACCTGGAGGGCGGTAAGGGCGTCAACACCTCCGACGTGATGGTGGGCGGCTCCCACACTGTACCCCGCCGTGTCAGCTGGAAAAATCCCACCACCGGCGAGACCGGCTTTACCGGCATGAGCTTTGGCAGTCCCATGGAGATTCCCGAGGGCGCGGTTCCTGCTGTGCTGGACGGCGTGTACTATCCAAGCCACGAAGCCACCGATTTTTATCATCATTATAAAGAGGACATCGCCCTCATGGGTGAGATGGGTTTTCGTTGTTTCCGCCTGTCCATGAACTGGGCGCGCATCTTCCCCAACGGTGATGACGCCGAGCCCAATCAGGAGGGTCTGGCTTTCTATGACGCGGTCTTTGATGAGTGCAAAAAATACGGCATTGAGCCCCTGGTGACCATGTCCCACTATGAGACCCCCATCGCCCTGACCATCAACTACGGCGGCTGGAAGAACAGAAAGCTGATCGATTTCTTTGTCAAATATGCTGAGACCGTCGTCGCTCACTACGCGGGCAAGGTGAAATACTGGCTGACCTTCAATGAGATCAACTGCATGGACATGGCTCCGTTCATGGCCGGCGGCATTGTGGACGACACCCCGCAGAACAGAGCCCAGGGCGCTCACAACCAGTTTGTGGCCAGCGCCAGAGTAGTAAAGTTCGCTCATGAGAATTATCCAGATGTCAAGATTGGCCAGATGTTGGCCTTCGGTCCGGTCTATACCTACACCTGCTCCCCGGCGGATCAGATTAAAGCGCTGGAGACATCCCAGGGAACTCTGTTTTATTCGGATGTGCAGACCGGCGGCTTCTATCCGGAGTATCGCCTGATCCAATATAAGGAGCAGGGCATTGTGCTGGAGGACTGTCCGGAGGATTATGAATTGATCAAAAATTATTCCGCGGACTTTCTGTCCTTCTCCTGCTACGGTTCCGCTACTGTCAGCGCGGATCCATCAGTCGGCAGTGTGGGCGGCAATATTTCCATGGGCGTGAAAAATCCCTATCTGTCCTCCAACGCTTGGGGCTGGGCCACTGACCCCGTCTGTCTGCGGATTGCCTGCAACACACTGTATTCCCGCTACCGCAAGCCGGTATGGATCGTGGAGAACGGCATCGGCTGGGATGACAAGAAGGAAGCCGACGGCAGCGTCCACGACACCTACCGCATCGACTATCTGCGCCAGAATATTGAGTCCATGAAGGAGGCCATCTTAAAGGACGGCGTGGAGCTCATGGGCTATACCATGTGGGGTTGCATCGACTTAGTCAGCGCCAGCACCGGTGAGATGAAGAAGCGCTACGGTTTCGTCTATGTGGACAAGGACGACAACGGCAACGGCACCCTGGCCCGCTCCAAAAAGGATTCCTTCGAGTGGTATAAGAAGGTGATCGCTTCCGACGGCGAGGACCTGGACTGAAGAATGTAAAATTCCTGTACTCAAGAGAAAACAAAAATGCGGTCATGTGACCGCATTTTTGTTGACAATCAAAATATATATTGTATAATATATAAAGGAGAATGGAATTGAAATG